>NZ_JBTKTG010000013.1:0-14568 GCF_054456995.1 Mycoplasma tracheobuteonis
AATATCTGACTTAGGCCAGATATTTTTGTGTTGCACTGGAGATTACACTCCAGAATAACACCTTTTAGTGTTATTTTTTGTTTTCTTCTAATAATTGTAGATAAGCAGCTTGAGCAATCATTGCTCCGTTATCTGTAGCATACTTAAGTGAAGGAATAATTGTGTTTGGATGCAATTTAACAAATTCACTTCTAAGTAATTTGTTAGCAGAAACACCACCCCCAAGTACTAATGTAGCTACATCATAGGATTCAAGAGCTAATTTTGTTTTTTCAATTAAGTATTCAACAGCTGTTTTTTGGAAAGAAACAGCATATTGAATAGGGTCGATTTCTTCATTTTTCATTTTTGCTTTATTGACTTTATTTAAAACTTGAGTTTTAAGACCTGAAAATGAGAAATCTAAAGCATTATCTGTGTGAGGTTTAGTAAATGGAATAAAATCACTAGTATAATTTTGACTTAATTTATCAATAAGTGGCCCACCTGGAAAGCCTAGCCCTAGGCGTGAAGAAACTTTATCAAATGCTTCACCTACAGCATCATCTAGAGTTTCACCAATTATAGTTGTTTCAATAGGCGATTTAGCATAGATAAGCTGTGTGTGACCACCTGATACTAATAAACATAAAGCTGGGAATGTTATTTCTTCAGTTATGGTTGAAGAAAGAAAGTGTCCAATTAAGTGATTAATAGGAATCAGAGGTTTTTTAATACTTTGAGCAAAAGCTGAAGCGAATAAATAACCAACTTGAAGTGTTCCAATTAGCCCTGGTTCTTTAGTGTAAGCTACATAATCAATTGAATTAGGATCATATTTTTCTTGAAGCATTAATTGAATTAAAGCTATATTTTTAACATGTTCACGTGAAGAAACTTCAGGGATAGTACCACCAAATTCCTTGAAAATATCAATTTGAGAAATAGTTCACATGTCTAGAACTTTACCATCTTCTAAAATAGCTAGTGATGTATCATCATGTGATGTTTCAATACCTAAAATACGCATTATTTTTGACCTCCGATTTGAGGTTGTTTTATATATAAAGGCTCAATTTCCATTGCCTCATAAAATTTGAATACATCTTTGTACAAGATAAATTCATTTATCATACGTTCAAAATTAATCTTTGTGACTTCTTGTAAGTGTTTTTCTACAACTTGAATCTTCTTATGATAGTCGTTTGCACCTAGAGTAAAGTTATATTCATATAACTTGTTACCTTGAGCATCTGTGTATAAGAAATCAGTATGAGGGTGTTGTTTGTGTAGAATATCCATACTTGTTGTGATATACATAGGAATCTTATTTAACAATGAGATAGTTCTAAAAAACACAAGTGAGCTTCTGATTCCTGTAAAAAATCCAGGTCCTATATTTGTGTATAAACCACTAAGATCTTGGATTTGAATTTTATTTCTTTCTAGCAGTAATTGGAATTGGTTTGTAATTAATTCAACCTTCTTTTTATATCCATGTAATAGAATAAAATCAAGAACCTCAAATTCTTGATTGAATAAAACTAAAACAAAATCTTCACTTGAGGTATCTAAATAAATGTTCATTATCTAACCTCCACAATTTCAAAAACGTGATGTAAATCACGATCGATATAAGCATTAATTTCGACAAATTGATCAAATTGATATTTCTTTAAATTAGCTCATTCAATAGCAACGATATTATCATCAAAATAATCTTCAAATTCTTCTATATCGCCTTTGTAATTATAAAGATCCATATGAATAAGACCTGAATAATCTTTCATATATGAGAAACTAGGTGATGTTATGTTTTGTTTAATTCCTAATTTTTTTGCTAGTAGCTTAACAAATGTAGTTTTTCCAGCCCCTAAATCACCATTTAAAAGAAGGATTCTTTTTTCTTTGAATAGATTTAAATTAGCATCTATAAAATCGTTTAAATCTGAAAGCGATGTACAAATTATTTTTTGCATTATAGTACCGCGATTTCTTGATCTGAAAGCTTTCTTCCTAATTTGATAACAACGATTGCTTCAGGCCCTGTATGAATAGAAATGCAATTTGGTAAGCAACTAGAAAAAATGCGATTGTTTGGATAGTTTTCTTTAACATATTCAACAAATTGTGGATATTCACTGCAATCGTTTTGAAGAATTAATAAATCTGAATCAGAACCTTGTAATTTTTCATCAATTTTATTAAGAATAGTTTTGTTAAAGATTCTACCTTTACCTTCTTTCTCTAGTTTACCGTGATAAAAGGAAATTATAGGAACGATTTTTAATAACTTAGCCACTGTAGCTGCTGAAGGCGATAAGCGACCACCTTTAACTAAATAATCGTTGTATTTAGGGAATAAAGAAACCAACATATCTTCACGTCATTGTGCAGCTTTTTGAAGTGCTGTATCAACATCCATATTTTGATCTTGAACTAGAGATAAAAACTCATACACTTGGAATGTTAATAAGATAGCAATATATTCTGAATCAAAAACTCTTAATTTAGGGTATAAAGATTCTAAACCTTTTAGATTTTGGTATTGAGATGAAAGGTGTTTTGAAATCGGAAAGGCTACGACATAGTCGTAATCTTGACTTAATTTTTCAATTAAGTCTTCAGCAATTCCAATAGGTGTACAAGCTGTTTTATATGATTTTGTATCAAGTGAAAAGTAACGGAAAAGTTCATCACTCTTTAAGTTATCTCCATCATTGTAAATTTTATTATCCAACTCTATTTTTAGTGGTAAAAAATATCAACCCAGAGCTTCGACCTGCTCCTTAGTTAAACCACATGATGAGTCTACTACTATAGCTATTTTTTTCATAATTGTATTATATTATAAATTAATATAAAGAAGGTATAATATCTACATGATATTATTTAATAATTTAGACAAAGTATTTAAGAATACAGCAGTACTTTTTGTAGATTCAAAAGTAAAAAAAGTACATCAAATTAAAAGCGAAGATTTAGTTTTCTTTGTTGACGAAAACAACAAGGTTTCAAGCATCAATGTGCTTGATAATGCTAAATATTACATTCCTAAGGATATTAAATTTGGCTATATAAACTCAGATAGCGAAGATTTAATTACTAAAAAGGCCAAAGAATTAAATCTTGAAATTTCAAGTGAGCAAAAATTCATTTATGGCTTAATCAAAGAAAGAAAACAACACCCTAAGAGTGAAAGATTATTTGTTCTTCAAGTAGAAGTTGGAAATGGACAAGTTATTCAACTTGTAACAAATACCTTAGATTCTCAAGAAGGAAAAGTAGTTGTTTTAGCACTACCTGGTAGTGTTACAAAAGCTGGTACAGATGTGCTTGAGGGTGAAATTATGGGTGTAAAAAGCTATGGAATGCTCACAGGATACCAAACTTTAGGTTTTGACAAAGAAGGTCTAATTTTTGGAGATGAAAGCCTAATAGGAAAGGATTTTAATTTTAAATAATGACTGTAATAGAAGATTTAAAAGATCGTGGGATTTTAAAAGCAATTAGTAGTGAAGAAAAATTTGCTAATTTACCTAAAGGAGCTGCAGTATACTGTGGATTTGATCCTACAGCAACTTCACTTCATTTAGGAAACTACATTCAAATTGCTAACTTAATCAGATTTAAAAACCATGGTTTTAAAGTTTACGCCTTACTTGGTGGAGCAACAGGAATGATTGGTGATCCTTCATTTAAGGATGCTGAAAGACAACTTTTAGATAATGAAACAATTTTAAATAATAAAAACCACATCAAAGCTCAATTAGAAAGCTTTGGATTAGAAGTTATTGATAATTACGACTTCTACAAAGATATGAACATTTTAGATTTCTTAAGAGATGTTGGAAAACTAGTTAATATTTCTTATATGCTTGCAAAAGATTCTGTAGCATCAAGAATTAATAACGGACTTTCATTTACTGAGTTTTCATACCAATTAATTCAAGGTTGAGACTTTTTATCTTTATACAAAGATAAAAATGTCATGATCCAATTTGGTGGATCAGATCAATGAGGAAACATCACAACTGGTCTTGATATGATTTCTACAGTATTTGGAAACGAACATAAAGCTTTAGCAATCACAGCTAACTTGCTTACAGATGCAAATGGAAATAAATTTGGTAAATCAACAGGTGGTGGATCACTTTGACTAGATAGTGATAAAACAAAACCTTATGTTATGTACCAATTCCTATTAAATCAACCTGATAGTGAAGTTGAAAAATTATTAAAATGATTAACATTTTTGGATAAAGAAGAAATTGCTGAAATTATAAAATTACACAATGAAGATGCTTCAAAGAGAACTGCACAAAAAGCTCTAGCATATAATGTTATTAAGCAAGTTCATAATGAAGAAGAAGCTAAAAAAGCTCATTTAGCATCAATGATTTTATTTAATAAAGATTTTGATTTAGCAAGTTTTGATGTTGAAGAAATTTCTAAACTAGAAGATGTGTTGAATACTATCGAACTTAAAGCAAATGAAAATTTAGTAACTCAATTAATTGCTTTAGGAGCACTTAAATCTAAACGTGAAGCAAAAGAATTTATCCAAAATAAAGCCTTAAAAGTAAATTTAGTACCAATGAATGAAGAAGATAACTTTACTTCAAATATTTGAGAAGGTAAATATGCTTTAATTCACATTGGTAAGAAGAATATTTACTTAGTAAAAGTACAAAAATAAAATCCACACAAGGTGGATTGCAATGCAACCGATGTGTTGCATTTTTTATGCCTATGTTACTGTCTAAAAAGCTTATTAGCTTTCTTGTATTCATATAATTCAACTGTTTCTTTAAGTTTAGCAATACAGTGTGAATCATCAAAAGGTTTAACTTCTTGAGCATTATCTCAAAGAATTGTTAAATAGTAAACTAAAATCTTTTGTTGAATTAAGTACTCTTCTCAATAAGTATCATAACAATCTAAGAAATAGCGTTCTTGTTCTTCATTTAGGAAAGCTCCACAAATAAAGTAAGCTAAATCAAAGTGCTTATCGCCCATTGAACAGTATTCCCAGTCAATAAAGTAGATTTTACCTTCTTTAGAAAGTAAAATGTTGTCTAAGTATAAGTCGTTGTGTAAAGGACGATTAGCTTCAGAGTTTTTTAGAATTAAATTAATTCTTTTATAGTATTCATCTATAACATCAATTTTGATCCCACGTTCATTTAGGATTTTGCGATATTCCTTGACTCTAGAAGCTACATTTGTTTTAGGGAACTTTAGATCTGAATTATGTAGAGTTTTAAAGTCATCTGCAATTTGTTTTAAGGTGTCTTTGTTGAAAACTAGAGGTTGAGTTTGGATTCATTCTCACTCAACTTCATTTTCATCATCTTTAATTAGTTTTGGAACAAAATCAAGTTTTCTAAGTTGTGAATAATCAACCTTATGATTAAATTTATTTCTTATTTTAGTTTGTAGCATAGTGTTGTGATCAGTTTTATATGAAATATTAGTGTGTCCAACTTCTATTAATTCTTTATTCATATCTTCTCCAGTTTATTTGTTAAGATTATATTAATATATTTATATTTTAAAGGAAAAGGTAAAGTAATATATGATAAAAAATGAAAATAATTATATTGTTTTTGACATTGGAAACACAATGATTAAAATGTTTGCTTTTGATAAAGATTTAAAAGTAATTTTTAAAGAAAAATGGCTATGTGCAAGCAATAAAAGTATTGTTTTAGAAAACATACTAGCATTTTTTATGCCAAGTTTTGATGATCAAATTGTAATAGGAAGTACTAATTCAAATATTCAATATCAAAACGACATAGAGAAACAACTTCAATCATTAGGTTTTAAAAATATAAGCATTTTGAATAATAGTTGCAAAACAAATTTGAAACTTAATGAAAACATTCAACACAATGAGCTAGGCTTAGACATAAAAGCTTGTTGTGAGTGAGCTTACCAAAATGAAATTCAAAATGCTTATATCTTTATGTTTGGAAGTGCTTTAGTAGGATTGAAAATTCAAGAAGGGATTTTAGAAGGAGCTAGTATTGCACCAGGCGCTTACGCTTCTTATCGTCATATGAAAAGTAGTATACCTGCACTTGATATGTTGCCTTATGTTGCAAATAAGGAACTAGGAACAAATACGCAAGAAGCTTTAAATTCAGGGTTATACAACTTGCTAAATGGCTTCGTTTTATCAAATATAAAACAAAATACTAATTGTGAAATCGTCCTTACAGGTGGGGATGGAGCATACTTAAAAAATCATTACACATATAAAGAAGAATTAGTGGCATTAGGCTATTTATATTTAGTGTTAAATACTTCTAAGCCTACTACAATATAGGGGAATAATTTTTAATTTGCACGTTATTAGAAAGGATTTTAATATAATTACAATATGGAAACGCAATTACAAAAACATAAGAATTTTTGATTAAATCGCTTTGTACCTGCAATGGTTATTGTAGCTGTACTAGCTGTAGTTTTAATCGTTTTATCATTTTCTTTTAGACCTGATCTATATGCTAATTTTTCAACTGCAGGTTTTTGGATACTAAGAGTATTTGCTCTTTTAATCCTAGCTGCATTAGTTGGATGAATATTTTATGAATTATCACATGCTTATAGCAGCATGTTATGACCATCAATTATTTTAACAATTCTATATTCATTAGCCTTGATGCTTGGTCCAGATATGTTCATCAATATTTTATTTGGTAGAGATAAAGTCTATCCAAATATGAATGTAAATGGAGATATGAATAAAAATATTGTAGGTTATTTTGGAACATTATTTACTCAATATATCTATGATTACTGAGCGCCACTTACAACATTTATCATTGTGCTAGTGTTCTTTCTAATTAGACTTGTCGTAATTCAAAATGTAAACATCCTTGCTTTAGTGATAAAAACTATTTCATTATGATTTATGTCACTCTTTTTAACATTGTTTATTAAGACCTTTATTGTTTTAATGACTCAAAAAATAGGAATTGAGTTAGTTATAATGCTAATTCTTGTGGCTTGTTCATATGATATAGGTGGATATTTTGGAGGAAGATTCCTTGGAGGTAAATTTATTAAAGCTAAATTAGCTCCAAATATCAGCCCTAAAAAAACATGAGAAGGTGCTTTTGTAGGTTATATTGCTTCTTTCTTAATTACTTTAGCATACATTTACACAGTTTATGGAATTAGAGGAACAGATTCAAATACATTAGGTGCTGTACTTTTAAATCCACATGCAAGATTTTTCTCATATTTACTTGTTTTCTTATTTGTTTCTCCTGTAATTGCTTTATTAGGTGATCTATACTTTTCATTAACTAAAAGAAGAAATGAAATCAAAGACTTTTCTAATATTCTTAAAGAACATGGTGGATTATTAGATAGAATTGATTCAATTTCATTTGTATTTGTATTCTTTGGAATTTTAGTAGCTTGTTCGACATTGTAAGGAGGTAGAAGTATATGCAATATTCAGATAAATCATTTCAAAAACTTATGGACTACTTAGGCCTAAGTTTTTTATCATCCTTACAAGATGCTAAATTTGATAGTGATAAAGTTGAATTTAAACGTGGTGATAATAATGAAATCAAATATCAAAAAGTTTATTTAACCACAAAAGTGCCTACCTGAAGTGATTTTGAGCAAATTCTTTTAGCATGCAAAAAAGATAAATTTTGAATTGAGTACACATATGAAGATTTAGATTTTGCTTCAGATGAGTTTAAAAATTACATAATTGGAATAATGGAATTAGAAGATGAGTTAAATAATTCAACTTTACATCATCATCTTAGAGCATTTGATTTGTTAAGTTACAATTCTAACAATAATGCTTGAGAATTTTCTTATTCAGATAAAGGAATTGCACAACAACTTGAAATAGAAGCTGGTAAGCTTTCAAGTTGCTTAAGAAATTTTGGATTTAAGAATTTTATTCTGCTACCTAAATTCGTAAACAGCGATAACACAGACTTAGAAAGTCAAATTAGAAATCAATATCAACAAAAAGCTGTTATTTATTCAGATGATAATTATGCAACTTCACCTTCAAATTTTGATAAAAAAGTAGGTGAACAAAAGTGAAGCCAAAATCGTAATTTTAGAAGAAACACTAAAGCTAAAAATTATTCAGCAGTTAATATCAATTACATTTCAGGATTAGCTCCTGAAGTAATTGATCTTCCTATTACTACATCTGGATTGGTTTATAAAATAGAAGTTATAGAAAAACCTGAATTTAAAATTTACAAAATTAATATTTCTGACTACTATGATGCTGTTGAAATAAGCTACTTTGTTAACAATAATAATGTTCCTGAATATATTCCAGCAATGGATGATTATGTAGAAGTCTATGGTACAGTGGCAAACCCTTATTCTTATCGTGGTGAAGGCCCATTAAATAAAATTATTAAGGCTCATTATTTTGTAAAAATTGATAACCCAAGAAATACAAAAGCTGATAATGCTGACTTTAAACGTGTAGAGTTATCAACACGTTCAAAAATGAGTACAATGGATGGAATTTTAGAACCTAACGAAATTGTTTCAATAGCAAAAGGCTTTGGACATAGTGCTGTAGCTCTTGTGGATTCAAATGGTGTACAAGGATTCCCTGAATTTTTTGCTTCAGCCAAAAAAGCCGGAATCAAGCCCATTTATGGAGTTTCTTTTGATGTTATAGATAAAAACCACAATTTCTTGCTTAATTATGATGGTAAAAATCGTGATATTTTAAGTAGCGAATATGTTGTTTTAGATATTGAAACAACCCACTTGTCTGCTCAATATGGAGATTTAATCGAATTTGGTGCTTCAGTTGTTGTAGATGGTGAAATTAAAGAAACACACCAATTTTTCATCAAGTCTAAAAAACCACTTTCTTCAACTACAATAAACTTGACTAATATAACGGATAAGATGTTGGAAGAAGAAGGATATAGCTTGCAGGAAGGGCTAGATAAAATTTACGAGATCATTAATAACCGTGTTTCTGTAGCTCACAATGCACACTTTGACTCGCATTTTATTTATCAAAAATTTATTCAAGAAGGTAGAGAATTACCAAATACCTTCTTCATTGACTCACTTATTGTTTCTAGATATTTATTTAGTGAAAAAAGAGACCATAACTTAGGTGCATTCTGTGCAAACTTATCTGTTATGTATGATGCAAATGTAGCCCACCGTGCTGATTATGATGCTGATGTGCTTGCTCAAGCTTGAATTAAGTCAATGCAATTACTTAGTGAAAGAGGAATCAAAACCTTTGATGATCTAAATAATATTGAAGATATAAGTATTTATACACGTACTCGTTCTAGTCAAATAACTGTTTTAGCCTTAAATCAAGCTGGATTAAAAGAATTATTTAACTTAGTTACATTATCTTTAACTCAAAGATTTTATGGAACACCTAAATTATTTTTCGAAGATCTACCTAAAAGTAAGAATTTATTAATTGGATCAGGAGGACTTAAATCTAGATTATTAGATTATATGTTTTACTCCTCAGATCTAGCGATAAAAAATTTAGTGGATAAATTTGATTACATAGAAATACCTCATATTTATGCTTTAGATCATTTCATTGAATCACCAGATAAATTCTCACAATTTGAAGTGCAAGACACTATTTTAAGAATGATTAGAGTTGCGATGGATAACAATAAGATTCCTGTAGCAATCGGGGATGTTAGATATAGAGATGAACTAGATAAAAACACATTTAAGTGTGTTGTTTATTCAAAAGGTATAGGAAACTCTACACACTTCTTATTTGACTATCGTAAAGCTCAAGCAAAAACTATGAAGCTACCTGATTTAGGTTTTTACACCACGGATCAAATGCTAGATGCATTTTCATTTATCAATAAACCTGAATTAGTGGAAGATATTGTTATTAATAACCCAAATCACATTGCAAAATTAGTGGATGATAATATCGAAGTTATCCATGATAAGTTGTACACTCCTAAATTTGATAATTCTAAAGATAAACTTTATGAATTAGTTTATAAGACAGCACATGAAAAATATGGTGAAGTTTTACCACCACTAATTGAAGAAAGACTTAAGAAAGAAATTACGCCTATTCTAGAATATGGATTTGATGTTATCTATTGAATTTCACACAAACTTGTTAAGAAGTCACTAGATAATGGATATATTGTAGGTAGTCGTGGAAGTGTTGGTTCTTCATTAGTTGCTACAATGGCAGGAATTACTGAGGTTAATCCACTTCCGCCACACTATATTTGTAGTAAATGTAAGAATTTTGAGCTTGTAAATATCGAAGGAATCACATCAGGTTTTGACCTTGATGATAAAGTTTGTCCTAAGTGTAACATTGTTATGGAAAAAGATGGACAAACTATTCCATTTGAAACCTTCCTTGGTTTCAATGCTGATAAAGTTCCTGATATCGACCTTAACTTCTCTGGGGATTATCAAGCAGAAATACATAATGAAATTAAGAGGTTATTTGGTGCAGGTCACACTTTTAGAGCCGGAACTATTTCAACGGTTAAAAGCAAAACTGCCTATGGTTATGTTAAAAAAGCTGTTGAAGAATATGGGTTTGAGTTCACTGCTCCTTACATAGATTTCTTATCTAAAAAGATGGAAGGTGTGAAAAGAACTACAGGACAACACCCTGGAGGAATTATAATTATTCCTAAGGAATATGATGTAGAAGACTTTACGCCTATTAATTACCCAGCTGATGATATTTCACTTGATTGAAAAACAACACACTTTGATTTCCACGCAATTCACGATAATGTCTTGAAGCTAGATATTTTAGGTCACGTTGACCCTACTGCAATTAGAATGCTTGAAAGATTAACGGGATTAGATGTTAAAAAAGACATTCCTAAAAAAGATCCAGCAGTTATGTCCTTATTTAGTAGTACAAAAGCTCTAAAAATTGAGCCTAAGGATATAGGTGGAGAAATCACAGGTGCTTTAGGAATACCTGAATTTGGAACTAACTTCGTACGTCGCATGCTTTATGAAGCTAAAGCTGAATCATTTGCTGATTTAATTTCTCTTTCAGGACTATCTCACGGAACTGATGTTTGAACAGGTAATGCTCAAACCTTAATTAATGAAAAAGGATTTGCACTTAAAGATGTTATCTCATGTCGTGATGATATTATGGTATATCTCATTAATCGTGGTGTTGAACCACTTTATGCCTTTAAGATAATGGAAAAAGTTCGTAAGGGTAAAGGCTTAACAGATGAGGAATCTGAAAAATTAAAAAGCAATAATGTACCTGAATGATGTATTGATTCTATGAAAAAAATTAAGTACATGTTCCCTAAGGCACACGCCACAGCTTATGTGCTTATGGCATGAAGAATTGCTTGATTCAAACTTTATTATCCTTTAGAATATTACGCGACCTACTTTACTACTCGTGTTGAAGAGTTTGATATTATGACACTTAGAAACGATCACGGTGCAGTAAAAATTAATAAGAAAATAAAAGAATTAGAAAGTAATAAAGATCGTAAAGTTAAAGAAGAAAACCTACTTCAAACTCTTGAAATCGCTCGTGAACTATATGCAAGAGGGTTTAATATTTCTAATATAGACTTAACAAGGTCACTTGCAACTGAATGAGTTGTTGATCGAGAACACAAAACATTAATACCTCCATTTTCAACAATTGGTGGTTTAGGGGAAGCTGTAGCAACTAAGATTATTCAAGGTAGAGAAGAAAGTCCTTATATTTCAAAAGAAGACTTCAAAAAACGTAGTGGAGTTAATGCTAGTTTATATAAATATTTAAATGAAGAATTAGGCATACTTGATTATTTAAATGAAACAAACCAAATGAAGTTATTCTAAAAAATGCATTTTTACAGCTATTAATAAGTATTTAATAAAAAAATTACATTTTTCTTAAAATGTTAAAAATTTGATAAAATTACATTGCTAATATAAACGGACAGGATCAGGATGAAAGACCTGACTTAAGGTTGGTTTTAGCGCTAAAACTAAATAACTTAAAAAATAATATCTAATTATATTTAAACATAGAAAGGATTACAAAATATGGCAAAATTAGATTTTGATCGTTCAAAAGAACACGTTAACGTTGGTACAATTGGACACGTTGACCACGGAAAAACAACTTTAACTGCTGCTATCGCTACAGTTTTAGCTAAAAAAGGTTTATCAGAAGCTCGTGATTACGCTTCAATCGACAACGCTCCAGAAGAAAGAGCACGTGGAATTACAATTAACACATCACACATCGAATACCAAACAGAAAAACGTCACTACGCTCACGTAGACTGTCCAGGTCACGCTGACTACGTTAAAAACATGATTACAGGGGCTGCTCAAATGGATGGTGCTATCTTAGTTGTTGCTGCAACAGATGGACCTATGCCTCAAACACGTGAACACATTCTTTTATCTAAACAAGTTGGTGTTCCTCGTATCGTTGTTTTCTTAAACAAATGCGATATGTTAGAAGGTGAAGAAGACATGATCGAATTAGTTGAAATGGAAATTCGTTCACTTCTTTCAGAATACGGATTTGACGGAGATAACGCTCCAATCATCCGTGGTTCAGCTTTAAAAGCTCTTGAAGGTGATGCTAAATACGAAGACAAAGTTATGGAACTTATGGAAGCTGTTGATACATACATCGAAACACCAGTTAAAGAATTTGACAAACCATTCTTAATGGCTGTTGAAGACGTATTTACAATTACAGGACGTGGAACAGTTGCTACAGGACGTGTAGAACGTGGAACACTTAAATTAAACGATGAAGTTGAAATCGTTGGATTAAAACCTACTAAGAAAACAGTTGTTACAGGAATTGAAATGTTCCGTAAAAACCTTAAAGAAGCTCAAGCAGGGGACAACGCTGGATTATTACTTCGTGGTGTAAACCGTGAAGATGTAGAACGTGGACAAGTTCTTGCAAAACCAGGATCAATCGTTCCTCACACAGAATTCGAAGCTGCAATCTATGTACTTAAAAAAGAAGAAGGTGGACGTCACACACCATTCTTCAAAAACTACAAACCTCAATTCTACTTCCGTACAACAGACGTAACAGGTGGAGTT
Organism: Mycoplasma tracheobuteonis; assembly: GCF_054456995.1. Taxonomy (NCBI): domain Bacteria; kingdom Bacillati; phylum Mycoplasmatota; class Mollicutes; order Mycoplasmatales; family Mycoplasmataceae; genus Mycoplasma; species Mycoplasma tracheobuteonis. The sequence goes on from NZ_JBTKTG010000013.1 coordinate 13,078, forward strand.
GAATTCGAACCAGGTCGTGAAATGGTTATGCCAGGTGAAAACGTTAACTTAAAAGTTAAATTAATCGCTCCAATCGCCGTAGAAGAAGGAACAAAATTCTCTATCCGTGAAGGTGGACGTACAGTTGGTGCTGGTTCAGTAACAAAAATCATTAAATAATTTATTCACGAAAATAAAAGTGCACATGAAAATGTGTACTTTTTTACTACTTTGTTCAATTTTAGTTCCTAAATATGCATATTTAATTTATTAGATATAGAAAACAGAAAGGAACAAAAAAATGAATGAAGAAAAAGAAATAAAAAATGAAACTAATATTTCAGAATCAATCAAAGAAACTCTAAAGGAAATTAGTAAAAAAATGGGTGAAAATTCTATTATGGTATTAGGCGATATACCTTATATATCAGTTGACACTTTTCACAGTGGTAGTTACATCTTAGATAGATTATTAGGAATAAAAGGTTTTCCTAAGGGTAAAATTATTGAAATTTACGGACCTGAAAGTTCAGGAAAGACTACTCTAGCACTTAATGCTATTGCTGAAGTCCAAAAAGAAGGTGGTATAGCAGCCTTTATAGATGCTGAACACTCAATTGATTCAGAATATGCGCAAAAGATTGGAGTAGATATTAGTAAATTAATTTTATCTCAACCCGATTCAGGTGAACAAGCTCTAGAAATAGTAGATATACTCGCTAAAACAGGAAAAATAGATTTAATTGTCGTAGATAGTGTTGCTGCTCTTGTACCAGAAGCTGAATTAAATGGTGAAATGACTGATCTGCAAATTGGTGCTCAAGCTAGATTAATGTCTAAGGGGCTCCGTAAAATTACCGGTAATCTAAATAAAAATAAAACTACTATTATATTTATTAACCAAATTAGAGAAAAAGTTGGAGTCATTTTTGGAAGTCCTGAAACAACACCTGGTGGTAGAGCATTAAAATTCTATTCAAGTGTAAGAATAGAAGTTAGAAAAGGTTCACCTATAGTAGAAGGTAAAGATATTGTTGGATGCGAAATAAAATTCAAAGTTGTAAAAAACAAATTATCAATTCCTTATAAGACAGGTCAATCTGAACTATACTTCTCAGTTGGGCTAGATAAATTTGGCGAATTAGTTGATATTGGTCTGGAAAATGGCATTTTAGAGAAAAAAGGTGTTTGATTCAGTTATAAAGGTTCAAATGTAGCTCAAGGAAAGAAGAATATGCGCAATTTAATTTTTACTGATCAAGCTCTTTGCAATGAAATATTAGCTACATTATAAAAAATAATTTTTTTAGTCGCGATTTGCGATTTTTTTGTTATCATATGTTTACACATTTAATTGGTGATATAAAGCGGATTATGAAGTTAAAAAAATAAATTTATTTTTATGTTTGTAAATATCAAATCTGGTATATAATAATATCGCAACTTAAATGGTGCATAAAGTTCTTTGAAAACTAGATATATACAATGTACATGACAGTCAATTTTTTCGAG
>NZ_JBTKTG010000014.1:0-11379 GCF_054456995.1 Mycoplasma tracheobuteonis
AAAAAATCACCTTTCTATTTACGAAGGTGATTACACAACATTCGGTCTATTACCCATAATTACCATTAAATCCGTCATCTGCTGGTAGTAAATCTATTGGTCCTTCTTGATTTTCTTCTGTTAAAGAAACAGCAGAAATAATAGGTAAAGTAATGGCACTTATACCAGCTAATGGCAATATAATTCTTTTAAATATTTTTTGCATTTTAACCTCTTATTTATTTTGCTAATTAAATTATAAAACTTATTAAACGCCAATAATACTAGAAATTTTTTAGAAAATTTAATGTTTAAAATTCACTATTAAATACTGTTATCAGAATCTTTTACACCTATTTTTTAGTATTAAAAATAAAAGATCCACGCCCGAACTTGAGCATAGATCTTGACTGTTGCACTGTACATAGGAATTTGATACAAATATCTAAATTATTTGAATTTTAATTCCATTACAGTAGTATTATTTATAATTTTCCTTGTTTAATTTCAGACTTAATGGTTTCTGTTGCTTGTACTAGAAGTGATTGGTTTCTAGCATCTCATTGAGTGTGTCCAGCTCCATCCACAAGATGTAAATCAACATTTGTTAAATGTTGAGAAACTAATCAAGCTCCTATTGGACGTGTATCGATATCTTGGCGTCCATGCACAATAATTGTACGTACATCTTTAAATTTATCGATGTTATCTAAAATGTAATTATCATTTGGGAAAAATGAATTGTGCATAAAGTAGTGTGATTCAAGTAATGCAATTTGATAATCGTGCTTATAATTTGGTTTTAAGTTTGCTTTGTTAATTGATACAACTTCTGATTCTCAATTAGCAAATAAATCAGCTGCTTGGCTACATTTTACTTCATCAGTTCCAATTAGTAAGTTATAGTATTTTTCTAAAATACTATTTCCTTTTTCATTAGCTACAAAGGATTGATACTTTTCAAAGTAATCTGGATAGAAAACATCAGCACCTTTTTCATATAAGAAATCAATATCTTCTTGACGTGCTAAGAATACACCACGTAAAATTAATGCTTTAACATTTTTAGCATACTTAATTGAATAACACATTGCAAGTGTACTTCCTCAAGAACCACCTAAGATTACTACTTTACCTAAATTAAGGTGTTTACGTAATTTTTCAACATCTTCCACAAGTTCTTGTGTTGTATTATTTTTTAATTCACAATATGGGAGAGATTTACCTGCACCACGTTGATCAAAAAGCACAATTTTATAAAATTCAGGATCAAAGAATCTTCTGCATTTTGCTGAAGTACTTCCTCCAGGACCTCCATGGAAGAAGAAAACAGCTTGCCCATTAGGATTTCCACTTACTTCATAGTAAAGTTTATGAATGTCATCTACTTGTAAGTAACCTGTTTCATAAGGTTCAATATTAGAAAATAGTTTCATCGTTTTCTTCTTGTCTTGAAAATACGTAGTGACCTTTTTCAGTAACTAGAACATCGTCTTCAATTCTAGCCCCTCCAAGTCCTTCAATATAAATTCCTGGTTCAACTGTTAGAATCATTCCTGGCTCAAGCACTCATTGAGACATAGGTGAAATAGAAGGTCATTCATGTACATCGATTCCTAGTCCATGACCTGTTGAGTGAACAAAGTATTCTCCATATCCTTTAGCTTTAATGTAATCACGGCAAACTTTGTCAACATCACTTGCTTTCATACCTGGTTTAACACTAGCTCTACCAGCTGCAGCTGCTTCTTTAACAATGTTTAATATTTCTAATGCTTTAGGATCTTTTACTTTATCTTCTCCACCTAGAATTCATGTTCTAGTAATATCTGCTGTATATCCCTTGTATCTAGCTCCAAAGTCAACTTTTAATAAGCAACCTTCTTCAAGTTTCTTATCTGTTGTGTGGTGGTGTGGTTCAGCTGATGAAGAAGCTGTCGCAATGATTTCATCAAATCCTTCTTTATCTCCACAATGTTTTTTAAGTAAAAAGTTTAAGTATGCTCCAGCTTCTTTTTCACTAATTCCTGGTTTTGCTCATTGTTTAAATTCTTCTAAAGCAGAAAGTGAAATATCAATAACTTTTTGCATTATTTTTAATTCATCTTTAGATTTAATTACTCTTAATGCTTGAGCATCAACTCATTTAATTTCTTCAGGATTTACCATATTAACAATACGATCTTGAACTTCTTTTGTTAAATAATTCTTTTCAAGAGCAATTTTTTTGTATCCTCTTTTAGCAAATCATTCAGCAAGAGAGTTTCCTTTAATTAATACAACATCTACATTTTTTGCATTATTTCTACAGTATTCAATATATCTTCCATCGACAAATAATGTTGCTTTATCTCTTTCAATAGCGATAAAACCATCTGTAGTTTGAACACCAGCATATCATAATCTTGTTTGAGGAGCTTCTGAAATTAAAGCATCAACTCCAGTTTCTTCAAACATTTCGTTTAATTTTCTTTTGTCCATAATAATCTCCTTATTTAATTAGTAGCTAAATTATATTACTTCTTAGTAAAATCTATTTAATAATAAAAAAATTCAGCTATAGCTGAATTGGAAATAGAAAAGATAAATTATTTCTTTTCTTTGTGGTTTGTGTGAGCATTGCATTTTGAACAGTATTTTGAAAGTTCAACTTTTTCAGGATGGTTTTTCTTATTTTTCTTAGAAATATAGTTTTCCATTTTACATTCTGTGCACACTAATGTATAACCTTCTCTAGCCATATTTTGCTCCTTTACTTTTTATAATTGATATCAATAAAAAATTCTTATCTATTATAACAAAAAAATTATAAGTTTCACTATTATATTTTTAGTCGGTATTTTGCTCTTGCATAAGTGATTTTTTAATTGTTTTTTATAACTAAATCTATCATGAAAATTTGGCTACATTATTTTTAAATTTATAAAAATATACTTTTATGCCTTTAAACTAGTAATAAACATCGTATAGCAAATAATTTTATTTCACTTAAAGCGCTATTTTTGATTCAAAAAATCTATACAATTAAATTATAAATATATTAGATAAAAGTACAAATTATGTGATTTGTTCAAAAATAAAGTTTATTTTAAGAAAGGAAAAAGTTAAAACTACATAGTTTAACTTTAAATAATATGAAGAAATCAAGCAAAATATTATTTTCTATCCTACCTTTAAGTTCTATTGTAGCACTTAGTGTTGGTTGTCAAAATAATACTCCTAAGCCTTCTACACCTGTTTCTAGTAAGCCTGTTGCACCTGCACCTGTTAATCCAGTTACACCACCAGCTGCAGCAGTAGAAGATGATTTAGCAACTAAACTAAATAAGGAATTAGATAAATACTCTGTAGTATTAAAAGATGAAAATAATCTTAAGAAACTACCTAAAGAAATAAAACTTCAAGATTTAGAAGCTAAAGCAAGTCAAGGAAATCAAGATTTTGTTTTTCAATTTGCAGGTGGTATCAAACCTGATCAAAGTGAAGGTAAAATTACTTTTAAATTCTATTTAAGAGCATTAGATTCTAAAACTAATCAATGAATTAAATCGCCTGAAAAAGAAGTTTCTATTTCAGGATTTAAAAATGACAATGACCTAACAAATGAGGCTTTAGGAAACGCTACATTAGATTTTGAAGTATTCGATTTTAAAACATCATTGCCCTCTGAAGCTATAAAAAGAAATTTCGTCTCACTCATTAACTATGATTCTAACTTATACACATCCTCTGTTGAATTGGCTCCTGATGATGAAACAGGGGACATTAATGTTTCTTATAAGCTTATAAACAAGGCTAATAATTACGCAACTGAGCCAAAGACAACTGTTCTAAAAGGTTTTAAAACTCTTTTAGAATTTGATAAAGAAAATACATTGCAAAAGTTAAATAGTGATATTGATTCAATTGCTCGTTTAACAATTAACGAAACTATTGACAAGGACCTAAATAAGGCAAGCAGCATTAAAATACAAGATATCAATCTTCCTGAATTTGAAAACGCAAAATTATCTATTTTAAATACAAATTCAGATGACGATAAAGGTACCTTTGCTGTTGAATTTAAGTTAAATTCAACTAAATATCCTGAATTAAGCTCGCATCCTAAAACTATCACGATTTCAGGCTTTCTAACTAATGGACAAATTATTAGCAAGTCAGACAGTAAGTTTAGAAAAGAATTACAAAGTCAAATTAATGCTAGCCCACTTACATTTATTTATAAAGATAATGCTGATAGACATTTAGTATTGCCTTCAACTACAGTGCAAGATGATTTTTCATCAACAAATCTATCAGAAGGTCTATCATTACACATTAAATCATTAAATAAAAATGATACTAACGGAACTGTGTCAGTGGTATATACGGTTTCAAAAATTAATCCAGAAACTAATAATGATATAGAAATTAATGATGAACTGATTTTCGATATAACAGGATTCTATACACAAAAACAACTTGAAATCGATACTGAACAAGCTCGTTTAAATGCTAGAATGAGTGAATTAACATTAGCGCTCAACAATGAAATTGATAAAAGTAAGGTGAAAGCAAGCTCTATAACAACTAAGGATTTTGTATTTACTAAAAATGAAAACGATATTTTAATTATAGTAACCGATCCAAATGATGACGACGGAACATTATGAGTTCAATATAAATTATCATCAGCAAAAACAGGTTTTACTTCTCTAGTTTCTACTAAAAAAGAACTTGAAATTAGTGGTTTCTTGACTAATGAACAAGAGAGAATCAATAACTTAAGTCAAGAATTTTCATTAGCTCCTTCTGATATTGTTTTAGATGCTTCAGTATATGATAAAAGTTCATTTAATAACTACTATTTAAATAGTGAAAACAGTGAGTTAATCCCTGATAAAATCAATTCTTTAATTACAAAGCAGCTTGATAATGCTACTATCAACATTAAAAATGTCAAAACCGACATCGACTTAGAAGTTAAAGGAATATTCAAATTAATATTCACAGTTCAAATAAATAGCGCAACAAATCCCCAAGTTCATTCAGAAGATAAAAATGTTACTGTTGATTTAACTTCTCTAGTAGCTGAAAGAAATATAAGTGTTTATTTAGATACAGTCGTTAAAGGTGTTAAATTAACGCCTTATGGAGAAGAACTAAGAAAGAAACTTAAACCTAGCTTATTTGCCGAAAAAACAGCAACTTTAGAAGAAATAATTGGTGATGGACTTACAAAAAGAGCAGATAAACTTGTTATCAAATCATTTAATGATGAGCAAGGTAGTGTTGTTGTTTCTGTAGTTTCTAAGCTTGGTTCAATTGAAAAATCTAAAGACTTTGCTATTGAAGGATTTTTAACAGCAGCACAATATGAAGCTAGACAAAAATTAGTAAATGATGAAAAAGCAAGATTGAACTCTTTAGTTAAAAGACTTAATCTTAATGAATTTAGCGAATTCTTTGATCAAATAAAAGGTAAAGCATTGGTCGAAATCACACCTGAACTATTAAATAAAATAAAACTTAAATCATTACAATCCGAGATTGTTTGAGATTTCGACAGCTTCAATAAATCTGAAGAAAATAACTCATTTACTATTTCATATAAATTAAAAAGTCTAAAAGAAGGTTTAAATGAGATTACTTCAGATAATTCATCTAATTTAACATTTAATAAATTATTTGATATTGATATTCTTAAAGATATCTCAGCTAAAGAAATAGAAGTGCTAAAAAATGAAATAACAAATCCACAATCTGACTATAATAAGTTCTTATCCTCTATTCCAGATTCTAAGATTCCAGAAAATAGACAAGAAAGATTTAACTCAATCAAGGAAGCTCTATTTACTAGAATACAAGATAAAATCAATAACGCTACAGTAAAAACAACAAGAGAATTTTATGATGCCTCACTTCTCAGCCCTGATGAATTAAAAACTATTTACACTGTATTGAATCAACTTCTTAGAATTGATCTAAAAACCATCACAAATATGTACAGTGAGCTTTATACATTTCCATATAGCAAACTAAGTCGAGGGGTAAGATTATTAGGTGCTTTTACGCCAACCGTAATTACAGCAGCTAAAATGGTCCGTGGCTACTATGTTCAACCTTTATTAGATAATATCTTTAATTATCTTGTATTAAATAAAGATAAATTCATATCACCATCTAAGCAATATGCTTTATCCGAAATTAAACAATATCAATTTTCTAATTTAGAAAATAAGGATGAGCTAGAAAAACAAATTAGTAATTTAATAGACTCAGCATTCACAAATTATCTTGATTTCTTTTTAAAGATAGATTGAAAATATATGATAGATGGTGGTCCGATTGTTGAATCAAGCGAACGTTATATTCATACAAAAAATGTATTCCCAAATCTAAATCCAGGAAGAACTTGACTTTCATGGAATTGAAATAAGATTTTTAGTGCGAAAAGACACAATAATATTCTTAATGAGCAATTAAACAGTTTAACATCATCATTAAATCTATCAGGAAATGATGCTGAATTCGTTAAAAATCTAATGGTGCGTATAATGCAACCTATTTATAATATTGGTGTAAATTACTCTAATATTATGTATACAGATTTATTGCAAATTGCTTATGAACTATCTAACAATGAAGAATAGACAAAAACAAATTTAAATCGAGGTATAAAAAATGCCTCGTTTTTTTACGAAGCATTGTATAAATTATTTTTGATTATAATGAAGCAACATAGAAATCTCTTCCTTATAAACTGGTCCGGTTTCTGGAATAGGTGTTTCTAAAATAATTGGAATATTATCAAAATCAGGATCGTGTACGAATTTTTGTAGAGTATCTAAACCAATTGTACCTTTTCCAATATTTGCATGTCTGTCTTTATGTGATGCGACTTCATTTTTTGAATCATTTAAATGAATAACCTTGATATGTTCTAATAAATCTCAGTCTCTAAGTTCTTGCTTAAATTCTTCATACTCTTGGATATCATATCCAGCATCTCAAACATGGCAAGTATCAAGGCAAACTTGAACTCTTTCGCTATCAACTCATTTTAAAATGTGAGCCATTTGCTCGAAGTTAATACCAACTTCAGTTCCTTTTCCAGACATAGTTTCTATGCAGATAATCACATCTTTTGTCAGAGATAAAATTTCTTTTAAGGAATCTACTAAAGTGTCTAAAGCTTCTTCTACAGAATGTTCAACACTTGCTCCAGGATGTAAAACTAAATATTTAAATCCTGCATAATTCATTCTTTCTATTTCTTGAACTAAGAAATCAACTGCAAAAGTACTTTTGTCAGGATTTGAAGGATTTACTATATAAGGAGCATGTACGACAACATATTCTTTAGGAATAGCATTTTGGTATTTAGCTTCATATTCTGCTAAATTATATTTAGATGTTTCAACTCTTCGTACATTTTGAGGTGCTCCTAAATATATCATCATTGCATTAGCACCATTTTGAATTGATGTTTCACAAGACTCAACTAAATAATTCGGTGCTTTAAATGGAACATGTGAACCTAGTCTTATCATATTAATCCTCCTTGGACATAGCTTTATTCATTTGTTTTTTGTTCAGTTGTATTGCTATCTTCTTCATTTTGAGAAGAATTTTCATCTTTAGAATGAATGTTTGCTTTTATTTTTTTAATTGGTTTTACAATAATTTCTTTCGCATCAGCTTCTTGTAAAGCTTCTTTTACTTCTGATTTGATTTCATCTAGTTTTTCTTTTGCTTTTGCATGCACATTTTCATCATTATTTTTGAAATGTTTTTGCATTTCATTTAAGAATGACCCAGCAATAAGCCCTGAAGGGATTGCTATAATTGCGATAGATACTAATGAAATAAAGACAACAATACCTTTTGTTATTGGTGCATGAGGTACAAAATCACCATATCCGATTGTTGTTAAAGTCATTGTTGTAAAGTAGATAGCATTTCAAAAGTTAGTTGGATATCCATTTCCTAGTGCTTGAATAGATGATTGGATATTAGAAGTTAATAAATCAGATGTACTATTTAAACCTATGAAGTAGTTGTAAATAGCTTTATCTAAATCTATACCTGTTTTATTAGCAAAATCAGCATTATTTTTATTCAGTTCTAATCATTGATATATATCAGAACCATTAATGCTACGTTGTTGTGCTATATATTGAATTTGTTGTTCTGTTAAGTAATTTGATTCATTGTTTCAAATGATTAATGCAAATAGCACGATCATAATAATAATTAAGATAAATACATATGTTAACACTCTTCTTTGTTGATTAAACACTTCAGCAATAATGTGGAATGGTGCGAAAAGTGTAAGAACAAAGAAGAAACGAATCATTTTGAAAATTGTAAGTGATTTAATATCACTAAAGAATTTAGCTGCTCCACTTTCTTGGAAACTTCCTTGTTGATTTGCAGGAAGCATATATTCAACAGCATTGAATGAAGCAAGGATACAGAAGAGAATAATAATCCCTGTAAATGAAAAGATATACTTTATGCATGCCTTTCACATAGGGATTTTTAGCTCGGGATAATGAATCTTATACGTAATCAGATGTAATCCATAATCAACAATAAAGACAAAGAAAGTAATAATTTGCATTGCAGTTAAAAATCTACCTCAGCTTGTTGCACTTTCTGATGACACTTGTACAAGTGATAAAAATGAAACAAAACAAGCAAATGAAATAATTCCTGCATAAATGTAGGTAATTAGTTTAATCTTTTTCTTTTCTTTTTGTAACGAACTTGGAATTGTAGAATTAGACCAAGTCATTAATGAAATAATCTTTAAAATAGTATTTTTATTTTCAAAAGTTAGCTTAATTGTTTTCATATATATATATTTTATAAAAGTTTTAACTTTTATAAAATTATGTTGCTTTTATTGCTCACTAAATGAATTTTACTTTTATAGCTACGTCATAGGCTTATTTATCAATATATTTGATAAATAAAAAGATGTATCTATAAAAAGATACATCAATTTAACATTAAGCAAGTGGTTCTCATAATTCAAGATATACTTTTGGATTAGTTTCTTTAAGTAACGCTTGATCTACATATTTTTTATCCACAATAACTGAGAAGTTATATTCATCGAATCAAGTATCAGACATTGAGTAAACACCTTTGTTTCCTGATTTATCCCCTCAAGAGTTTTCTACTTTTCAAGCTACAGGTTTTCCTTCATTAGTTTTAACACCAACAAAAGCCATAGCGTGGTTTAATGATGAATTAAATAAATCTACTCTAGCAGCTTTATTTAAGTTATTTACAGGTGTAAATAATTCATCATATAAGTATAATTCAGGATCTAAGACACCTGATTTATTATCTTTGAATGGATCAATATCACACCCAAATCATACTGGAACATTATCTTTAAGTGAAGCAATAACTGCATTTTTAATCACATCTAAAGGTGCATTAATCATAGACACTTCACTATCTTGATAAATAGAATTTTGGTATTTTAAAATGTATTTAGTTCCTGTAGGGTATAAGTCACGTGGATCGTGGATTAAATCTACTTTATTATCAAAATCGCTTCCTACAAATTTATCAAAAAATTCTTTAGGTGTTACATTTGCAACTTTTTGGTATTTATCATCTTTATCTTTGTATTCGTAAGTAAATACTTTAGGTGGACGTCCTAAGCATTTTGCAACTATGTCATAGACTTCAAATAAAACTTCTTCTCTATATTGATGCATAGCTTCAAGGCTTTTTCCTTCTTTATGCATTTGTTTTAGAGTATTGTAACCTTGTTTAAGGTGCAAGTCAATTTGTTCATTCATTTCATTTGTGTTACCTGATAAAAATGTTTCAGGCATAATGCTTTTAGGCACAGCACCATATTTTCTTAGTAATGAAGCAAATCATTCTCAGTATCCACCATCAGTTGCTGTAGAGTGCGACACTAAGTGATAAATTAGTCTATCATTTGTATCTTTATCAATATTTTCAATTGCTAAATTAAGAAATGTATTGGCTTTTTCTAGTTTATCGAAGAAGGCAAAATAGTTTTGTGAAAATTCAAATGTTTTAACATTTAAATTTTTCATCGCAGCTACTCTAGCCATATTTAAAGAAGCAAATATTCAACATCTACCACTAGAATTTTGAGATGTTATATCTCCTAAAGTTGTTTCAATATCAAACACAAAATCGTGTTTAATCAAAACTTCGTGATTAATGCAGGTATTTTTAATACCATTTTTAATCACTGCATTTTGAATTAATTTATTATTTTCTTTTGCATCAAATTTTTGAGCAAATTTATTTAATGTTTCAAATTTTAATTCCATTATTTCTCCTTTAATTCTTATAATATGATACAGTTTTTTAACTTTTTCATGGCTTTATTATGCTTTTTTTATAAGTTGCAAATGTGATAAAATAAAAGTATGAATTTAACTAGAAAACAAGAACAATATGAAAATATTGAAGCAAGTACAATGAGTACTAGAACACAATTCTACTCAATTATGCTAATTACCTTTATTTTAGGGTTAGCAGCAATGCTTTCATTATCAGTAGGAATAAGTTTCTGATTTGGAACTGAATCCTTTAATGTATTTATGACACAGCACTATGTAGCATTTGTAGTTCTCTTCGCTATCGGATTTGTAGCAACATTCTTAATCACTATGTTCCTGAATAAGATTAAGAGTAATGCTTTAAAATTGGTCTTTTTCCCAATTTTAATAGTCTTTTATGCTTTCTTAATTGCATTTGCATTTTGAGGATATTTCCAACTTCAATATGATGAAGCTCCAAATCTTCAACTAATGCCTAAGATGATTGCAATTATGATGATACCTGCTGGTGTTATGGTAGTTGCTGCTATTTTAGGATTATTTAACTTAATAAATATTAGAGTTATTTGAATCTTCTCTTCATTCTTATTTGTAGCTTTCTTAATCACTTTCTTTGTCTCATTCTTTGTTTATAAAGCTGACTGATATGTTATTGTAATTGGAACAGCTCTAATTTCAGTAGGCATGATTATTCAATGATGACAAATTAGAAGAATTGCAGATATGGCTGAATATATGGATAAAAGAGAAATGATGTCTCAAGCAATTATTGCTGGAATTATGCTATTTATTTCTTATGCTGAATTGCTATGATATGTTATCTCAATTATGTCTGGTTCACGTAGAAATTAGTAAAGAAAAATTGTCAACACACTATGTTGACAATTTGCTCGATTGTAATCTCCAGTGCAACACTTTTATTAAGATATAATAAAAGTGGAGCACTGTTTTTTTGTGTTCCACCTAAAACCCCTTCGAAAGGATTTCTTATAAATTATACAAGAATCACACTTAAAGTTAGATATGTAATTGAGGCCTTATTAAATGAAAATTATTCATTAAATCAAATTGCTGC
>NZ_JBTKTG010000015.1:0-11356 GCF_054456995.1 Mycoplasma tracheobuteonis
AAATATCTGACTTAGGCCAGATATTTTTGTGTTGCACTGGAGATTACACTCCAGACACTCCAATAGGGGTGCTTTCATTTTTGTGTTAAATGCATAATATTCTTTGCAAAACACAGAATGTAGTAAAATTTAATTATGTTTAAAAACTTAAAGAAATTATTATTTATACCTACAATTCTTGTACCAATTTCATTGCCGATGGTATCGTTAGCATGCACCCCACAACAACAATATATTGATGCTGTTAATAGTCTAAATGCTATGGCAAATGATTATCAAAATAGAGTAAATTCAGGCGAAAAAGAGTGAACTTATTTAGCTATTTCATTACGTAATGCGACTGCATTTTATAATAAAGGAAATGAACTGGCTGACGAAGCTGGCGGACACTACTCTGCTAAAAACTACTTTAAACTAGTTGCTCAAATAGAAGGAATCAAGCAATTTGCATCTTCAGTAGCTGATAACATCAAAAAAGAGCCTAGATGATATAATGCGAGAATATATAAAATGATTGATGCTTATAGAATAATTTATACAAATAATATTGAAATAGGTAGTTCGCTTTCAAGTCTAGATAACATTAGAAAAACGTTTAATCAAATTTGAAGCAATGATCCTGATGATAGCAAACTATTATTTAATAATATTCAAGATGATTACAAAGTTTATAAGAATTTATTAACCCAAATTCAAAGTTTATACAACTTAATTCAGCCTAATAGTTATATTTCAGCACATCCTGAAGCTATATCTAAATTTACAGCCTTTAAAGAAGAACTAAGTAAACTACTAGCTAAAAATGATAAAGATTGGACTTTAGTGGATGTTATTCCTGAATTATTACAATCTACTAATAAAATTCTTAAAGAATCTAATGAAGAATTAAAGGCTTTATTAAGCAATGAAGAATTTCTAAATTCTTTAGATGAAGGTCAAAAAGCTCAGGTTAATAACTTTAATAAAGCATTTTTACCTCAATTGCCTGTAAATGAATTACAATCCCATTTACAATATGTTTTAAGTGATGCTTTAAATAATGTATGGCAAAAGATTTACCTTGAAATATTGTTTACATTTTATGAAACATATAAATTTGATTCTATAATTCCTGCCTCAACATCTAATAATATAAATAAAAAACTAACAGAAGCCAATAAGCTATACAGAACTTTATATGCTGAATTAGAACAATACGAATTGGATGCTGAAGATACTACAGAAGAAAATAGTCATTCTAACGAAATAAGTCCTGAATTAATTAAGAATGTCAAAGAATATAATGTAATACCGGCTCAAGAATATAGTGAAATAAGTGATAAAATTAAAGAGTATTTAACGAAGAATAAAAAGAATTAACATAAAATAGAAAGGAAATAAAATGATTATAGGAAACTCAAAAGTTGCTATTGATGCAATTGAAAAATACGATAATATCGTTATTTTTCACCACATTAGACCTGATGGAGACTGTTTAGGTTCTCAAGCTGGTCTAGCAGAATTAATCAGAACAAATTACCCAAATAAAAAGGTGTTTACACCAGGAAACAACTTACACTTATTTGATTTCATGGGATATCACTTTGATAAAATTGAAGACATTGATTTTACTAACTCACTAGCTATCGTAGTAGATGCTTCAAGTGGAGATAGAATCGAATGTTCAGAATTATTATACGAAAACAAAACAACAGCTAAATTAAGAATTGATCACCACCCTAATGGTGCTGATATCGATTACGACTACAACTGGATTGATGAACACTATGTAGCAGCAGCCGAAATGATTGCTCAAATTGCATACGATGGAAATTACACAGTTACTCAAAAAGCTGCTTCACACATTTACTTAGGAATTAACACAGACTCAGGAAGATTTTTATACCCTGATACATCAGCTAGAACACATCGTTTAGTAGCTTTCTTAATGGATACAGGATTCCATCCTGCAAACATCTTAAGAGAACTTTCAAAACGTACATTTAAATCAATCAAATTTGTAGGTAAAATTCTTTCAGAATTTAAAAAAGAAGGAAGAGTTCTTTACTACGAAATCGATGCTGAAACACTTAAAAAATACGACATGGATTCATTTGAGGCAGCTCAATATGTAAATGAATTAGCTAACATCGAAGATAATTCTTGTTGAGCATTATTTATCCAACTAGAAGATGGAAAAGTACGTGGTCGTTTAAGATCTAATGGACCACTTGTTAACAAAGTTGCTAACCAATTTAACGGTGGTGGACACGACAATGCTGCAGGAATCACATTAGATTCTTGAGAACAAGTTCCAACAGTATTAGAAGCCTTAAATCAAGCTATTGTTGAATGAGAGGCTAAATAATGGTCGTAGGAAGCTTAGAGTTAGTAACAAAAGAATTATACAAATACGATTCAATTGTTATTTTTCACCACATTAGACCTGATGGAGACTGTTTAGGTTCTCAATTCGGACTTAAAGAATTACTTGAAACAAATTTCCCAGATAAAAAAGTTTATGCAATTGGTGATGCAAAAGGTTCTTTCCCATTCTTAAACTTAGTAATGGATGAAATTCCATCAGATGAAATATTAGCCCAATCTCTTGGGGTAGTTGTAGATGGTGGTGATAAAGAAAGACTTGAATGCAGAGAAGTTTTAGATAAAAACATCTTTAAACAAGTTGTTAGAATTGATCACCACCCTAACATTGATGATTTAGGAGATGATACTATTAGATGAGTTGATTCTTCTTACATCGCTGCTGATGAAATGATTACAAATATTGCTGTAACAAATGGCTGAAAAATTACACAAAGAGCTGCTAACTTACTTTATTTAGGAATCAATACAGATTCTGGAAGATTCTTATTTGATAAAACATCAGCTCGTACATTAAAACTTGCAGCTAAATTATATGAAGCAGGTTTACAAGCTGACTTTATTCACAGAAACTTAGCAACAGTTACTTTAGATGATTTAAAATACAATGCTTGATTAATGTCTACACTTAAAACACGTGATGGTGTAGCATACATTCAAAACGATTTAGAATCAACTGCTAAAATGGGAAAAACACCACAACAATCAGTTAGAGTAAATGCAATCGCTAATATTGAAGGATTCCCGTTCTGAGTTCAATTTACTGAAGAAGAAAATGGAAAAGTACGTGTTGAATTTAGATCTAATGGACCTATTGTGCGTAATGTAGCAGTTAAATGAGGTGGTGGAGGTCACGAAAGAGCTTCTGGAGCTATTATTGATTCTCTAGACCTTGTAGAGGCTGTTATTGATGATTGTGTAGCCGAAGTAAAACGTTACCAAGAAGAAATGAAACAAGCATAAAATCTTATAAATAAAACAACATTATTAGAGAAGTATATGAGAAAAAGTATTCTATATACTTCTTTTTTATTATCTTTAGTTTTAATATGCGGGCTAGGATGATGATAATGGGTTTTATTATTAATTAATAACTGTTAAATAGATGTGATAAGAAGAAATTATTATTTATTTGCTTAAATACAATGATTATTGATGCATATATTAAATATCTAATTTTAACTAATTCATCCATTTTATAGACTTAGACGAAGAATTTGTAACTATTTACTTGTTTTTTTTTATTTATTATTTTTTATTTTTTTTTTTATTTTTTTTTTTTATTTTTTTTATTTTTTTTTTTTTTTTTTTTTTTGAAAAAATTAATATATATCAAAATAAAGGAGAATAATGAATATAAGTATTTTTGACAAATTAAAGAAACTAACAATTGCTCATATATTACTAACTATTATACCTTCAATAATAATGATTATTGGGTCATTAGTAATGATTTCGTCACTAACGGGTGGTATTGTCCTAATGGCAATAGGGGGACTAGGTTTTGTTGCTACATTAGTTATTTTTATAATGCTATTAATAACTACAGCTCAAGCCACTTCATATGCATCAAGTGAAAATTATGTATTACTATGGGTATCATTTGGATTAATGTTTCTTGTTCCATTAGCAAGTTGAATTATTAATTTTATTGTAGCTAATAGAGAAGCTTAATAAATAATATAAAGCTATTTAACCTTACAGTTAACACTTAATAAGTGTTGACTTTTTATTTCTTTATATCTATGACAAAGTCATAAAAAACGAAGCCTGTAGGCTTCGCCATAATAAGATTAATCTGCTGATGGAACTTCTTTGTCTCCAGCTTCAGAAGGAATATTAACAACTTGTCCTTTTAATAATTCAGGTGAAGCAAAATCATCATATGATTTTTCGAATTTATTTGCATCAAATTGAATTCCAGGTGTTAAGATGTGTTTTATAAATTTAATTGATTCATCAATTAAGCTTTGTCCTTCATTCATTAATGTGACTTGATCTTTATCTTTTACATAGTTAAGCATTGAGTAACCATCTCCACCTGCTGCAAGATAGTCGTTTGTGCAGATGTAGTAGTATTTTTCAGGATCAATTGCTTTTCCATTAATTTTAATTGATCCTTCTTTTGCTTTTCACATGTATTCTTGTTTTTGTGTTTTAGGATTTAATTCTTTGTTAATTTCAACTTCATATGTAACGTTTGAAGATAATTGTGAGAATCCTCCGGATCTAGCTTTAGATAATCCGTATTTAATTGCTTGAAGCGCTCTATCACCTTTGACCTTAACTGTGTTAGGTCTATTTCCAAATGGAGAAATACCTCTCATTTTTCCATAAGTTACTTCTCCTGCTGTAATGTTTTCACGTAGACCACCACCATTCATTAATCCGAATGTGTTATCAATTGTGGCTGGTTCTGAGCCTGGAACGCTTTCTCATGATTTAGTATTAATGAAGTTTCATGCTCCGGCATTAGCAAACATAATTCCAAGGTTTGTAGGTTGTACTCTTCCTTTTCAGTATGGTACCCCATCAACATTTACACTATCAATGTGTGTAAAGTCTTTTGTTGATGTGAACATAACTTTGTTATTTTCTTCTGCAAATTTATCTTTTAATGCTTTTAGAAGTTTTTCGTTAGGACTTTCAGGATCTACTACATCATTTAATGTAGCGACTTCGATTTGATAAATATCTCTTAAAACTTGTTTTTGTTTAACGATTTTACCTGTAGTTGTATCGAATTCTAGTTCGATATCTCCTAAATATTTAGTAT
The DNA here is from genome assembly GCF_054456995.1 of Mycoplasma tracheobuteonis. Taxonomy (NCBI): domain Bacteria; kingdom Bacillati; phylum Mycoplasmatota; class Mollicutes; order Mycoplasmatales; family Mycoplasmataceae; genus Mycoplasma; species Mycoplasma tracheobuteonis. The sequence goes on from NZ_JBTKTG010000015.1 coordinate 5,141, forward strand.
ATGCTTCTGTTTGAGTTACATAAACATCTTTGTTATTATCATTATTAATTTTAACAAGTGTGTGAGAATGACCATCAAGGATTAAGTCTAATTCATTTTGCGTTTTTTCAGCTAAGTATTCTGAAGTTCAAGCTGCATTAGATCTACCTTTTCCAAGGTGTGCAATACAGATAATGAAATTAATATCTGGATGTGCATTTCTGATTTCTTCAACAACTTTTTTAGCTTCGTCCACTGGTTCTGTAAATTTAACTAATCTTGAGTTTCTAGGGTGTGATGTCACACTTGTATCAGGTGTAGTAAGTCCAAATACTGCTACCTTGATACCACTTTCTAATTCTTTAGTAATGTAAGGCTTAAATGCACGTTGTCCAACTTTAGAAGCATCGTATCCTTCTACAGATTTTTGTTCTTCAGGTGTTAATTCTTTATAGTAGATATTAGCTGATAAGAATGGCATTACTTCTTTTTCTTTATTTAATTCAGCATTTAAATCTAAAATGTGTTTTAGACCATAGTCGAATTCATGATTTCCTACTGCTACAGCTTCATATCCAATATTTTTAGCAATATGAGTAATTGTATTACCTTTATCGGTGTCTGATAGTGGTAAACCTTGAATCATATCTCCGGCTGATAAAAGTAAATCACGAGCTTTTCCATTTAAGTATTGACCCGTTCTTAACATACCTGAGTATAGACTGTATTTACCATCATCAAATTCAAGTCTTCCATGTTCATCATTTGAGTGAAAAATCTTAATTGTTTTAATTTTTGAGTTAGTAGCTTTTTCAGCTTCTCTTAATAAATCAAATGTTGCATCATGTTCTTTAGCTAAAGGATTTAGTTCATTTGTAACTCTTTCCTTAAGAGCAGTCATACGTTCTTGTTTTTCTCTAGCTTTTTCACCATTAGAATCATTTTTTAGATTTATTGATTTAATAGCTTTTAATTCTGCTGCTAATTCTTTAATTTTTGCATCGTATGCTAAAGAAGTTGCGTTATAAGCGTCTTTAACTTTGTCTCTTAGTTTTGCTGCAACAGCTTCTGTAGCTGTGCTGGTAGCTTTAATCTTATCTAAATCTGCTTGTAAAGCATCTTTATTCTTTTGTAACTCAGCTAATTGTTTATCAGTTTCACTTTTTGCTTGAGTTAATTTATCTAAATCTGCTTGTAAAGCATCTTTATTCTTTTTAGTTTCTTCTAATTGTTTATCTGTTTCAGCTTTTGTTTGTGTTAGTTGATCTAAATTTGCTTGTAAAGCATCTTTGTTTTTTGAAAGTTCTTGTAATTGTCTATCTGATTCTTGTTTAGATTGAGTTAGTGCATCTAATTGTGCCTGTAAAGCATCTCTATTTTTCTTTAATTCTTCTAATTGAGCTTTAGTGTCGTCCTTTTTGTTATTTGTGTTAGCACAGGCAACTACTGTTAAAGGTAAGGTAATTGCTGCTGTTCCTAATGGAATAAATCTTAATAACCATTTGTTTCTGTTTTTCATATATTCTCCGTTGTATTATTAAGTATTATTACAATACTATTTTTATCATAACCTATTTTGATGTTAGTTCTAGAATTTGGAAAATATATGTGAAATATGTAGTGTATTTTCCACAATTTATGAAAAGTTCCATATGAATATAATAAAAACTAGCTTTCGCTAGCTTCATTATTATTCTGATAAAGTTAATGTTAAATCGAAATAACTTAAAGGTTTATTTTCATCCATTGAGCATAAATAGTATTTAAATTCATACTTGTTTTCTTCTTTAATAAATTGAGAACAGTATGTACGCATATTGATTTCATGAATTTGCTTGCTTTTAGGATCTAACACTGTAACATTAACATCTCCAAAGTCATTTAATTTGATTTGAACAGTTGTTTGATTGGTATAAACTCAAGCTTCGTTTTGGTATACATCAATACGATTTGTTTCATTGTATTTAGGCTCTTTAAAAATTAATTCAATAGCATCTTCATCTTCGTTATAGTTTTTGCTTAAAGGTGCATCAAATTCAATAATTTGAACTGCATCTTGATTAATTTTTTCTTCACCATTTTCGTGGATAACGGGTTGAATAACTGATTTAAAATTAATTTTCATAGTTACTTAATCTTTCTTTAATTACATCTGCACCAAATAATCAAATAGCTTTAGCGAGTTCAGGACCGTGTGCAACACAAGTAGCAGCTAATCTAATAGGCATAAATAAGTTTTTGCCCTTAACTCCTAGTTCTTTTTGTGTACTATTAATTGCTTCCTGAATGCTTGAAATAGTAAAGATATCTTTTTCTAAGTCCTCTTTTAGATATTTAGCAAATGTCGCAACAGTTTTGGCATCTGCTTCAGAAAATTCTTGTTTTTCAAAAATAGGTTCAATATATAAATCAAGGTGTGATTTAAGTTCGCTTGTAGTTACTGAACTTGCTTTAAATGTTTCAACAAATGTTTCTAATCAATCTGCTTCAAAATCGCTTGCATCTAGGTTCATAAGTTTTATAAGTTTATCGTTAGGTTCATTTTTTAGGTATTGTTTTGAGAATCAATCCATTTTAGTAATGTCGAATTTAGATGGGCTCTTAGATAAACGAGCTGGGTCGAATTTTGCAATAATTTCTTCTTGAGACATAACTTCACTTGCATCAGCTGCTGTTCAACCTAATAAAGCAAGGAAGTTAAAAATTGCTTCTGGAATATAACCTTCATTACGGTAATCTTCAATAAATTGTTTAGTTTCTAAATCACGTTTTGAAAGTTTTTTACCTTCCATATTAGTAATAATTGTCATATGACCAAATTGTGGAGCCTCTCAACCTAAAGCTTGATATAAAGCAAGTTGTTTAGGTGTGTTTCCGATGTGTTCTTCGCCACGAAGAATGTGTGTAATTTCCATATCGTGATCATCAACAACTACAGCAAAGTTATATGTAGGGTAACCATCTGATTTAAAAATAACTCAGTCAGCAATTTCGTCAGAGTTGAATGAAATTTTATCTCTAACAATATCGTTTCAAGAAAGTTCTACATTTTTAGGCATTACTAAACGATATGAAAATTCCCCAGCAGCATCTCTTTTTGCTTTTTCTTCTTGAGAAATATGCAACCAGTTTTTGTTGTATCTGAAGCTTGGAATACCTTTAGCATCTGATTCGGCTTTTTGTGCTTCTAATTCTTCTGTTGTATCGTATGCTTTATAAGCAAGACCTTTAGCAAGCAATTCTTCTAAAACTTCATTATATCTATCAAGTTTTTCACTTTGGCGATATTTTCCGTATTTTTCATTAGGTTTAAGTGGACTTTCATCAGGTACAATACCTAATCAAGCTAGGTTTAAAAGTTGTGATTCTTCTCCACCTTCAACATTTCTTTTAACATCCGTGTCTTCAAGTCTGAATACAAAATCACCATTAAAATGTTTGGCGAATAAGTAACAGAAAAGAGCTGTTCTAGCACCACCTATGTGTAAATATCCTGTAGGACTTGGCGCATAACGCGTTCTAACTTTTTTAGTCATTATCATCTCCTTAAATAAGTATTTAAATTATAAATTAATTTAGATATAGGGCTTTAAAAAAAGACATTCATTTTTATAACAAAATATTTTGAAAAATCTAAAAGAAAACATCCTACTAGGAAGATAGTAGAGATGCCATTTTTTGTCTTTCCAGTGTATAAGCAAGATGATACAAAGGAGTTTTTTATGCAGTGATTTGTTCTAAATTATTCACCTTTTTAATTAATTTAAATTTTAATGTAATTCATAAGTAAAACATTAATGTTTTATCGCTTATATTTAAAAATGAGTTCATTAGATATATTTTTAAAACAAGAATAGTTAAGAGATATAGATCTAAAAGTAATAATATGGTTGAGATAACGATGTTTACTGTATTTGTAGAAGGATTTCAATTTACAAGTCCGTTATTATATTTATAAATATGAATTTCATAAGCATGATAGTAAATATAATGAAATTGAATATGATTTTATATTTCATAAAAATGGTAAGAAAATTGGCGTAAGTGCAAAGAGAACTCTAAGAGAAAGATATAAACAAAATATCGCTGATTGTGATGATTTAGATGTTGACTATCTATGCGTTTTCACCTTGGGCATAGATTTATCGGTTGAAAAGGCTAAAAATATCTTAAATAAAAATAATTTATTTTTAGTGATAGCGGAGGAAGTTTATAACTCAAATATTGAATTTCAACAAAATTCTAAGGTAATTCCATCAAATAAAATAGAGGAATTCTTTGAAATGCTTTAATTTCAACAAATATTCAAAGAGATATTTGTATTTATAAATAATGATTTTAAGCATAAATAAACAAAATTTATTTTTGCTTAATATTAAAAAAGTTTTATAATAATATCGCATCGTTAGCTCAGTCGGTAGAGCAGCTGGCTCTTAACCAGCGGGTCGCAGGTTCGAACCCTGTACGATGTACCATTTCATCTTTTGATGACTAAATTCCTACCTAGTTGCGAAACTAGGTTTTTATTTACACATTTTTATGATATAGCATTAAAAAAGTAGTAGAATAAAAATGATATTAGCTGCTGCTAATACTATTTTTTATTATTTAAAAAGAAGGGAGGAAAAATGAAAAATATCTTTTCTAAGAAAGAAGCTAAGTCAGAAAATAGTGAGTTAAATAAAGAGATGCAAAATTTAGTTGAAGAATATGAACAAAGTGGAACTTCACACCATATTCAAAAGACAAATACATTATACAAAAGAACAAGAATGTCTAATTTTGGTCTTAAATTAAATCGTTTTTATTCACAAATGCCTATGTGAAAAATAGTTACAATTACAATAGTAACAGCTATCTTTTTCGGTATTATCAGTGTTTTCTTCGTTAAAAACGTTGGTATTTACAACTTTGGTTTAGCTGCTTTCGGGCAATCAGCTGCCAAAATAATTGTTGTTAATTTATCTCAAGATCAAGTATCTGCTTCAGTTAGAAACTTAATTGACCAATTTATATTCTGAATTGCTTATATTATCTTAAGTATTCCAGTATTCGTCTTCGGATATAAGAGAGTTGGTAAGACTTTTACTAATATTACTATCTTATTCCTAGCTGTTTCATCATTGGTATCATTCTCAATTGGACTTATCCCAGGTGCTAACGAAGTTTACATCATTGGAAATTACTCAAATAATAATGTAAAAAACTTTTTATCAGACTATAAAAAACCTTTAAGTAACATTATTCCTATGCAATGGACAGGGGCAGATGCAGGTAACACAATTGCATTAATGCTTTACTCAATTGTTTATGGATATATGTTAGCTTACATCTTTGCTATTATTCAAATTATCGGAGGTACTGCCGGGGTTACTGGTATCATCGGTGAATGATATGCAAACGAAAAACAAAAATCATTTGGTGCTATTTCAGGATATATGAACATTATAATTGTGTTTATTGCTGTTGCAATTGGGTCATGATTACCTGGTTCATTACTTCTAAAAGATGCTCAAACAAACATGGAAGCTACAAAGAAACTTTGAGAAGCAAAACTAAATGCTTTAGATACTACATCAATTAGCGATGCTGCCGGATTAAAAGAAGCTGTAACAAAAATTACAGCAGAAATTAACAAAGCAAATGGTATTGATTTAACTGTGTTCAATGAATATAAGAATATTGATTGAACAGCTGCACTTGCTAACAAATCTAACTTAGCAAGTTACTTATCATTATCTAAAGATTTTGATGCTGCAAATACATTATTTAATAGTGCTTGATCATTTGAATTATACTTATCACCAAACTTTATCGCTACAATTTTAGTTAATGTAGTTTACATCATGATGCTTGATAAGCTATATCCAAAATTCAAATTAGTAAGAGTTCAAATCTTCACTAAAAATGCAGATCAAATTAAAGATATTATTAACAATGATAACAAAATTGTTACAGGTATGACTATATTCCCAGGTAAAGGTGGATACAAGGGAGAAGATATCCAAGTTATTACATCTATCGCCTTATTTAGACACGTTCTACGTATCATTAAAGACGTACGTAAGTGTGATGAAAATGCCTTTATTTCAGTATCAGAAATCAAGAGTATTGATGGAAATATCTACTTACCTGAAGATAAATTCTAGAATAATAATAAGAGCCACCTTCATTGGTGACTCTCTGGAGTGTAATCTCCAGTGCAACACAAAAATATCTGGCCTAAGTCAGATATTT
>NZ_JBTKTG010000016.1:0-10317 GCF_054456995.1 Mycoplasma tracheobuteonis
TAACAAAAAATCACCTTTCTATTTACGAAGGTGATTACACAACATTCGGTCTATTCCCATACAAGTTACTTATCTTTTCCAAATTTACACAAAATTATTTACAGTATCATCTTCAGCTACCACTAACACAGCAGATTAAGCACTATAATCCAAAATAAGAAAGATGATTTTAACACATTATTTATCTAGAATGCTTACATAAATATTAAAATATATGGCTATATTGAACGAAGTAACAATCACATGTTTATATTGAAAAACCCCATACAAATATAATATGGAGTTAAAAAGTTTTATAAATTCATAATTTCTATTTTTGCTAAAAGAAACATTATCTTCTTCTAACTTACACAAAATTATTGCAATATCTTATTATTTTTTTATTTATATACATTTTTTTGAGAGTTCGGACTTTTTGGAATAAGTGTTTCTATTTGTCATTCAAGTAGTTTAAATGGATATTCTCTAGCAAAAGAATTGAATAGTAAATTAGTAAATAGATTTTTGAAATCTTCTTTACCCATCCCATTTCATTTTACTAATAGGTAAGGAGTAAATTTAGTTGCATATCCAGTTCATAATATTCCCAAGAATCATAAAGGCATGGATATGTAAAATAGTGCAATGTCAATTGTAGTTATATATATTAGCTGTCCTAAAATTACAATTGGTAAGAAGACAGTAATAATGGACGATATCATAATTATAAGTTTTACCAAATTACACTTAGTTGGCGAACTTTTTTTCCATTTTACATTCTCTATTTCATTAGTATTAAGAATGTAGAAATATCTATAAATAAAGTCAATCATCTTACTTTTTTGTTGTGGAAATCTATTTTCCAAATCCCTTGTACTCTTTTTTAAACGAATTAAAAAGTTAAATGCACTATATATAAAATAATAAATTCATGTTACAACTAACGGAATAAATCAAATCATAAATAAAGTAATAAATGAAATATTAAAAGGATTTATTCTTTCTTTCAAATTTAATAAATACATCAGTATACAAATAAGGATCAATGCTAGTATTCCCGTCGCCAATATTAGTGCACTAATAAATAATATCCATCAAAGGATTAATATTGTTTTCTTTTCATTTTTCATTTAATAACCACCAGAATATGCTTCTATAATTTCATTATAAAAACTCTCATTTTTTATTTTTATTTCAATCAGTTTGTAAACAAATATCAGTTAATCAAGATGATGCTTTTGGCTTTTTTACGCAGATGCAGAAGGCAAAATTATGTAACCTATCGTCTTCTAATTTACAACGAGATCTCCTAATACATCACCCACGCTTGTTTGATAAGTACTTAAGTTTAGTTTTTGGTTTAGATAGTATCACAATTTGTTGTTTAATTAACAAACATATTTTTTCCCTTTAATTTGCTTCTCTACATTTTAATTCTAACTATAAATTCACAAAAGAGAAGGAAATGATATAAATATGTGAAAACTTGGGAAAATTTTCACAAAATGCAGTTTTGCATTATATCTTAAATATATTTTATACACATATCATAACGTTTAATGCTAGCATGTGGCTATTTCGGCAATAAAAAAGTGCCTAAGCACTAATTTAACGAATAATATCTACTAAGTTCTTCATTAATGAAACAACAGTCATAGGACCAACACCACCTGGAACAGGGGTAATAGCAGCTACCTTATCTTTTACATCTTCGTAGTCTACATCTCCACATAATTCTTGTGTAAGCTTATCATCAAGGTTAGTACCTACATCAATAACAATAGCACCTTCTTTAAGGTTTTTAGCCTTGATGTATTTAGCTACTCCGATAGCCACAATAACAATATCACCAGATTCAATTCCTTTGATTCCGGTTTCTTCATTGTATGTAGCAACAGTTGCACCCATTCTTTTAATGATGTGAGCTAATGGTTTTCCTACTACATGAGAACGTCCTACAACACAGACTTTCTTATCTTTTACATCTATATTATAGTACTCCATTAATTCTAAAACACCACGTGCAGTTGCTGGAACAAAGTGTTTTTCGGGTTGATCATTATATAATCTAAATTCGTTTTTGCTTGTTAATCCATCAATATCTTTATCATATGGAACAGCATCTAAAATAACTTGTGTAGGTAAATGTTTAGGTAATGGTAATTGCACGATAATTCCATCGTGTTTTTCATTAATTCTATCCATTTTTTTGAGTAAACGATCTTGAGTTATATCTTCAGGGAATTTATATAATGTAGCTTCGATTCCTAAATCTTCTGCAACTTTTAATTTGTGTTTGATGTATTTATTTGATGCTTCATTATCACCAACTTGGATGATTGCCATTGTTAAGGCTCTAGGTAATTCTAAATCAATTAACTCTTGTTTTAATTGAGCTAATTCTTGTTTAGCTAACTCTTTTCCACTTAATATTTGCATCTTAACTCCAATTCATATTTTTCTAATTCTTCAGTGTATTTTTTTAATTTATTTTCTTCAGCTTCAACTTTATCTCTAGGAGCTTTAGCTACAAACTTCTCATTACTTAAAATTCCTTTAGCACGAGCTATTTCGCTTTTTACAAAAGCAATTTTACTTTCAAGCATTTCTTTGTTTTTAGCTTTCGTTTCAGCAGATTGTTTGATGTATAAAGTATTATTTTCTAAAGCAATCAAGTAATCTACGTTGCTTTCTACTTCAGCATTAGCCATTTTATTAATCATAGCAATAGCATCATTATTTAGCTCATTTACTAGGCTATATAAAAGAACTTCCTTCTTAGAAATATTGTTTTCTTCACGGTATTTTCTTAGTTCTGTAACCACTTGGATGACATCATTAATATATGATGATTGGCCTTCAGTTTGGAATGAAGGTCAGTTTTGTTCCAATAATTCAGAATTAAAAATTTCACTGTATAAACGATCTGTGATAAATGGAAGAAATGGATGAAGGACAATTAAGCTTTTTCTTAACACTTCCATCGCTGATTGCTTAGAATAAGCTGTTTTTAAAAACTCTACATATCATCCTGAAAGATCATTAAATAAATAACGATAAATTTCACTTCCTAAAACAGCAAAATCATATGATTTAATGTGAGTATTAATCTTAGCTTCTAAATGAGCTAATTTTTCCATTATTCATTTATCAGCATCTGTTTCTTCTAAATCATTTTCAGGTAAATCAGAGATATATTTGGCTATATTTCAAAGTTTATTATTAACTCTTCAAGCAGCTTCTACTTTTTCATCACTAAATTTAATATCTAATCCTGGTGTTGTATTAGTTACTAAGAACCATCTTAAAGCATCAGAACCATATTTATCAACCATATCCATAGGATCAACACCATTATTTAGTGATTTAGACATTTTTCTACCTTGAGCATCACGAATTAATCCGTGTAAAAGCAACTCATCAAAAGGTTTTTCTCCCATAAATTCAAGTCCAAAGAAGTACATTCTTGCAACTCAGAAGAAGATAATGTCATATCCTGTTACAAGCAATGATGTTGGATAATATCTTTTTGTTAGTTTGTCATCTTGTGGTCACCCTAGGAACACAAATGGAGCTAGTCCTGAAGAAAATCAAGTATCTAGCACATCAGGATCTTGTATTCACCCTTCACCAGGACAAGCCACTTGAACCTTCATATTTCCTTCTGAATCATATCAAGCAGGAATTCTGTGCCCTCATCATAATTGTCTTGAAATAGTTCAATCATAAACATTTTCCATTCATTGGCGCATTGTATTTTCAAAACGTTTAGGGAAGAACTCAACACCTTTTCCTGAATCTAAATCATTTAGAATTAAATCTCTAAAGTGTTCCATCTTAACAAATCATTGTGGAAGCACTAAAATTTCAACTGGAGTTTTAGATCTATCTGAAATTCCAACATTTGAAATAGTTGTTTCAACTTTTTCAAGCAATTCTCTTTCAGCTAAATATTGAGCAATAGCTTCTCTTGCTTTAAAACGTTCCATTCCGTGAAATTCAGGAAATTCAGGATAATTAATGTTTCCAGCTTTATCTATAGTTTCAAGAATTTCAAAACCTAGTTTTTGCATGATGTCGATATCAGCTTCAGCATGAGCACTAAGTTTCATTAAACCTGAACCAAATCCAATTTCAACATATTCATCAGCAATAATAGGTAATCTTTTTCCTGTAACTGGGTGAATTACATATTTTCCTTCTAAATATTTATAGCGTTCATCGTTAGGGTTATAGACAACAGCAACGTCGCTTAATAAAGTTTCGGTTCTAACTGTTGCAATTACTAAATATTCATTTGAGTTTTCAATTGGATATTTAATGTAGTACATTTTTTGTTCAGTAGGTTCGTTATTTACTTCAATGTTTGATAAAGCTGTTTGTAACTTAACATCTCAGTTTATTGCTTTTACACCTTTGTATATAAATCCTTTGTTGTATAAATCAACAAATACTTTTGATACAGCTTGATTAGCTTTTTCATCTAATGTAAAACGTTCTTGAGAGTAATCTAATGCAAGTCCGATTGTAGCTCATTGCTTACGGAATAATTCAGCATATTCAGCTTTTCATTCTCAAACACGACGTATGAATTCTTCTCTTCCTAAATCGTGACGATTTTTTCCTTCTGCTTTAAAGATTTCGTCTTCTACTTTTGATTGAGTTGCTATTCCGGCGTGATCCATACCTGGTACTCACATAACATCAAATCCATTAAGCTTTTTATAACGGATAATTGTATCTGGAATATAAACATCTAATGCATGCCCTAAATGAAGCTTACCTGTAACATTTGGTGGAGGTAATAAAATTGTAAAAGGTCTTTTAGCTTCATCATGTGTTTGGAAGTATTTTTTTTCTTGTCATTTGGATTCTATTCCATCTTCAACAAGTTTATGATTGTATGATTTTTCCATGCTTCTCCTAACTTTAAAAGTGGGGTATAAATAAGTAGTATTATTATACTACTTTTGCTAAAAAATTGACTTATTATACATTTTTTAATGAAAAATAAAAAAGTTTTTTATAATAAATTTTCTAGTCCTATTCTACAGAAGTAGTAGTCAATAACTGTTTTAAATTTAGTTGATAATTTAGTAAAAATTCTATGATCACTAACTTATTTTCTTTTAAATTATTGCTCAATATTAAACATTTTATGAATTATTTTATTTTGTGAAATGTTAACTTTGTAGTTGCATTAGTAGTGTGTATATAATTCTAAATTTCGTTTCGCAAAATTCTCTTATATATATATATATATATATAAGAGCTTAAATTATGGTATTATAAATATATAACATTCTAATATAAATAATTGAGATTTTATTTATACATTTCAAGGAGAAAATATGAATGCAAATGCAGGATCTAAAAAGATTAAACAAGCTCTACTTATATTGAGCATCGTGTTAGCAATAACTACTATAATATTAATTTGCTATCCATTTATAATTACGAGTTCAACAAGATCAACATATTATTATGAAAGATCATACAATTCATATATGATTAGAATTATTTTACCGATGATATGGATTTTTTCAACCTTTGTTGTGTCTCTTATAGGAATAATAATCCTAGCTGTTATTAATAGAAAATCAATCCGTAATATTATTCCTATGAACGTGAATGAAAATCATGTTGATAAAATTATTAAATCATAAGTAAATTTTGTCTAATTAACATTTTATGCACTAATATTTAAATTTGTCTATTTATACAAAAATAAATAGACAAATACAATTCAAACTCATTGGATAAAAATCAAAAGAAGTTTACTCATAAGTCTTATATAGTTCTTATGAAAGACTTCTTTTTATTATCTTTTTACGACATATAAAATGAAAATCTATAACTATTTATCGAGAATTTTGCAGTGCATTTATAAGATGTTTATATGACTTAAGCGTGTTTTATCACGATTTTTTTGCCTTATATAAACTATTTTTAGTTAGATTGTTCTATGTAAAACAATTAATATATAATTTAACTAGGTAAATTATGATGAAAACAGAAAGAAGCAATATTTTAGATATATTAGGAGCTCAAGCACAATACATTATTCCAATTTATCAAAGACCATACAGTTGAGATAATAAACAAATTTCAAAACTGTGAGATGATATAGTTGATGTGCATAATTTAAATAAAGAAGACTATTTTATAGGATCAATGGTAGCTGTAGCAGAAACACCAATGCCAAATGAAATTAATCAATTTATCATTATTGATGGACAGCAAAGATTAACAACACTTATAATTTTTCTTACAGCTCTACGTGATAGTTATTTTGAGAATAAACAATATGATAGAGCAGAGCAAATTCACAACAGCTATTTAACAACAAAGTACCTTGACAATATTTATCGTAGAATCGAATCAAGAAAAAACGATGATGAAGTTTTAGCTTGCCTAATCGAAAAAAGAGAAGGTGGCGAAAAAAGTTCAAGAGTTCTACACACTTATAACTTTTTTAAAGATAAAATTAAGAAAAGTAATATTAGTTATGATGAGCTTCAAATGACTGTAAGAAAACTTTGATTAGTTCAAATTGTCTTAGATAGAGGACATGGTGATGCTCAATCAATATTTGAATCTTTAAACTCTACAGGTAAGGACTTAACGGAATCAGATTTAATTAGAAATTTCTTACTTATGGATTTAAATCCTACAATTCAAGAGAAGGTATATCAAAATTATTGAGTAAAATTTGAGCAGTTATTTACATTTAATGATATTTTAGATAATGAAACTGTTGATAATTTTATTCGTGACTATTTAACCCTAAAAACAGGTAATATATCTCGTAAAGATAAGATTTATGATGACTTTAAAAAATACTTCCATTACTTAAATATTGAAAACAAAAATGTAGAGATTTGCAAAGATCTTTATAAGAAAGGTAAGATCTACTCTCAAATCATTAACGGTAAATATGATGGCGATAGTTCTATCAGCAAAATTTTAAAAAGCATTAAAGATTTAGATATAAATGTAACATACCCATTTTTTATGTATTTATTAGATCTATACCAAGAAGGTTTTATCACTTCTCGGGATGTTTGCAAAGTTTTAGAAATATCTATTAGTTTTATAATCAGAAGAAATATATGTCAATTGCCAAGTAACGTCTTAAATAAAAAATTTGCTTTAGCTATTGCAAAAGCTAAACCAGACAACCTAGTTAATTCTGTTAGTGACTATCTCACAGAATCAGAAGGTAGAGAAAGATTCCCTAAAGATGATGAATTTAGTGAAGAATTCATTGAAGTTCCTATGTATAATCTAAGAACTAAGAGATATATCTTAAAATCATTAGAAGAATTTAATAACAAAAATACTATAAACATTGATAACGTTACTATTGAGCACATTATGCCTCAAGGTAACCTAAATATTGAATGACAAGAAATGATTGGTGAAAATTATCTAGCAATTAGAGAAACAAATGTTCACAAAATAGGTAATTTAACTTTAACTAACTATAATTCTGAAATGAGTAATAGCGACTTTTTAACTAAGCTTAATATGCACGGTGGAATTAAGCTTACACCATATAAACTAAATCAATACTTTATTAAAAACGATATAAAAACTTGAAATGCTGAAGAAATTAGAAAACGTGGTGAATTACTAAGTGCTGAAGCATTAAAGATTTGAAAATACCCTGATGTAGATGCTGAAACTATAGAAAAGCGTAAAATGACTAAAACTCAATACAGTATTGATTCATTCCGCATGAATGAAAATACTAGGGATATCTTTAATAAATTTGATGAACTAGTAAGACAGCTTGATGAGAATATTACGCGTTACATCACAGGTGTATATGTTGTATATCAATTAAATAAAAAATCATTCTTATCAATTTCATTTAGAGTTTCTAAATTCGTTGTAGGTCTACACTTAAATTTTGATGAAGTAAATGACTACAAAAACATTTGTAGAGATGTAACAAATATCGGACACCTACATTTAGGAAATACAGAATTACCCGTTACTAAAGAAGAAGATCTTGAATATGCAATGGAATTAGTTAAACAGTCATTTAACAAAAATAAATAATATTTGCAGCTATTAATAAATAGCTGTTTTTCTTCACTTTTAACGCTTCAAATAAGGTACAATAGATATATGAAAATAGTAGCAAATAACAAAAAAGCTTTTCGTGATTATGAAATTATTGAAAAATTTGAAGCAGGAATTGAATTGATGGGTTGAGAAGTTAAATCTGCTCGCGCTTCTAGTGTTGATATCACAAATGCATTCTGTTCTATCTACAAAGGGGAAATGTATTTAAAAGAAGCATATTTTAAACAATATATGCAAGTGAAATGCGATGAAACAAGAGATAGAAAGTTGCTTTTGCACAAGAACGAAATTCGTAAAATAGGATTTAAAGAAGATACTCAAAGATTAACCATCATTCCTCTTAAAATTTATTTCAATGAACAATCACGTCTAAAAGTTGAAATAGCACTTGCACGTGGGCTTAAAAAGTATGATAAGCGTGCTAAAATTATTAAAGAAGAAGTTAATAAAAAAATTGCTAAAACTTTACTATTTTAATACAATTGTACTATGGGGATATAATGGTTTCGACATGTTATAGACTCTTATTATTGCAGTAGTTTGGTAGACTATAATACTTCTAGACTTTTTTAAACGGAAACGATAAAAAAGAAACAAGCATTAACCCAATGGTTTTTGCTTACAACAACTCAAATCTAGCTTTCGCTTAATATTTGCGATCTAGTGACTTATAGAAAATTCCTTGATTCTATAAGTCGGGTAAGAGGATAGTGTAAGGGTTGACAAGCTTACATGAAATTCGTCAAACATCATAAAGCTTTTTAGTTTGCTTTAAGCCTATGGTGTTATTAAAAGCAAACTAAACTGTAGACGTAGTAAGTCCTTTATAATGTGGACAGGGGTTCGATTCCCCTTATCTCCACCATGCCCTTTTAGTTCTAGTGGTAAAACAGTTGACTCGTAACCAACCATCATGAGTTCGATTCTCATAAAGGGCACCATTTCATGCATAGCATGATTTTTTTATGCTTTAAATTAGGTATATAATTTAAATATGGATTGAAAAAATACAAATTGAAATAAATTATTTCCGAATAAAAAGCACGATTTTAAAAACATTAAAAGCACTGTGAAGCATGTCGTTATCGATAATAAAGAATTGAATCTTTTAGGGATAAAATTCGATATGGCAAGTCCTTATTATTACGAACAATATTTCGCTACTAGCCACCATAAAAATGATACTGAAAGCGAAGAAGATAGCTATTTCCCTGATGAATTTAAAAATTGAATCTGTCTTATTTTTAGAGAAATTCTTCCTTCAGATAAAACCTATAATTGTGACTATAAACCTTATCATAAAACTGTATTAAATAAGCTTAATTTAATTATTCTAGATTATTTACACAACTTTAAAGGTTCTAAATATTCAGAAATAATTGATAACTTACAAATTAAGCTTGAATGTTTATACAACTTAATAAAAAATAATAAAGAAGAAAAAATTATAAATAATCTAATTCCTTTAGATGATAAAATGTTTGAATCAATTTATGCTCAAGCAGAAGCGTGAAGACTCAAATTTATTCATGAATATTATAAAGTACTGCTAGATGATGCGATAAAAAGCGATCATTTAGAATTTTATATTCCTATATGTTTCGCTTTTGAAATTTTTATTTACAACATTTTACTTAATCTAAATTCTGAAAAACGCACCTTTAAAAGGATTAATTACCAATATAAAATTCACAACATCATATCCAAAAGAAAAAATTCAGATTTAGCTAATAATTTCAGTCTTAATCCAGACATCATTGTTAAAAATGGTAAGAAAATTGAAAGTATAATAGAAATTAAAAACAAAAAAGTTATTAATCAAGAAGGTAAAATTCAGATTGATAATGCAGATATATATCAACTATTAACCTATGTACAAGCTTTAAAAGTAAAAAATGCTTTCTTAATTTACCCTTCTGATTGCGATAAAATAAAATTTGAAAGCATTACTTATAAACCTAGAAAGAAACATTGATTTTCGCGTTCTTCAAATGTCGATATTCAAATTATTTTATTGCCTTTTTATTTAAATGACTTATCAACAAGTAATTTATCTCAAATAAAAGATATTCTATATGAGAAAATCCTAAAATAAAAGAGTCACCAATGAAGGTGGCTCGCTCGATTGTAATCTGCAGTGCAACACTTTTATTAAGATATAATAAAAGTGGAGCGCTGTTTTTTTGTGCTCCACCTAAAACCCCTTCGAAAGGATTTCTTATAAATTATACAAGAATCACACTT
>NZ_JBTKTG010000017.1:0-10297 GCF_054456995.1 Mycoplasma tracheobuteonis
CACTTTTATTATACCTTAATAAAAGTGTTGCACTGGAGATTGCAATTAAGCAAATAGCCTTAAGTTGGCTATTTTTTCATACTCTAAAATCCTTCAGGGAATAAGGCTGTTTTTTTGTTCCCTTCACCATCAAATCCATTTGGATAAAATAGTTTTAAATTACTTCTATATGAACGTGTTTGATGTGCAAATCCGGTATTATCGATTAAGTTATATCCATAAATTACTTTTTCATTAGGTACATTAATATCAGCAGTTTGAAGTAATGGAGCAAATCTAGCGCTTGCCATTAGGTTACCAAATTGCACATTAGATGTTACATTGTTATATATACCTACAACTTCTCCAAAATCATTATAAACTATTGAACCACTAGCTCCATAATATAGTGATGAGAACTTGATATTGTAATCAAATCCATAATAACTTGCTACAGGTTTATTTCATAACTGTGTATAAATTTGGATATTACCTGTTTCAATAGGTGATTCAGCATCATTTGTGGCATATCCAAATAATTCATTATTTGGAATACCAAATTGAATACCTAGTCTCTTATTGTATTCAAGAGTTACTTCACTATCATCTCTATTTGTAGGATTGTTTTGCATTCAATATGTTGAACCATTATCATTCTTAGGATATCCAGCCACATATACATTTTTAGCATTACTTAATCCTAAAGGATATGCTGGATTATTTCGAGATAAATCTCTTCCTTTAGATAAGTAATCTAATGTAGGCATATAAGTTGCACTACTTGAAGTATAGTTAGGTAATTTAGCTGTATTCTTCATTCTAGCTACATAAGAATCTACAGCTCCTATGGCTTGAAGTATTCATCCTCTTAATGTTTCATCAGCTTTAGTTAGATCTACATCCATTTCTAAAATACCAAAGTCTGTGTAAAAAGGAATTTTCTCTGGATTTTGATTTAATAAAGCT
This sequence comes from Mycoplasma tracheobuteonis, assembly GCF_054456995.1. Taxonomy (NCBI): domain Bacteria; kingdom Bacillati; phylum Mycoplasmatota; class Mollicutes; order Mycoplasmatales; family Mycoplasmataceae; genus Mycoplasma; species Mycoplasma tracheobuteonis. The sequence goes on from NZ_JBTKTG010000017.1 coordinate 946, forward strand.
TCTCTTTTGGCTCTTTCATCATCGGCCATAATTTGATTATCCATTTTTGCTTTTTCTTCAGTTTTATATGTTTCTCACTTAGCTTTAATCTCTTTATCAAATTGTTGATAAGTTGTTTGATCCATATAATCTACAGCTGCAAAAAGTACTCTAGGATTAGAAAATGCATTGGAATAAGTTGTGTTATCTAAGGTACTATATCCATTTTGAGTAAACTTCTCATTATTAGCATAATACTGAGTCATACCACCTTTAGTCTCAATATTATCTCTTCAACTATTATTAGGTATTGCATCAAAAGAAGATGGTAGATTACTTTTTCCTATAGCAAATCCACCTGGCTGAGAATTACTTGGGTCATTATAGAATAGTTCTTTATCTAGTTGGGGAGTATTTGTATTTCCATAGTTTCCAATTACGTGTAAATTAGTTGCTATGAATAATTTGTAATGGTTGTCATCTTTCTTATGGTAGTCTAACACTCATCCTGTACCTTGATCTACTACTAATGAATTAGGATCATTAGCTTTTTCTAAAAATCCTGGTTTAATTGAGAATGTTCTATCTCAGATTTCTTTATAGATTTCATTTGCATCAACAGGTGTGTATTGTGAAACATATGAAGGATATTCATTAGCTTGTTTAATACCGGCAGCTGGATTAAATGGAGGAATAATCACTGGAGGTTGAGGAGGTAGAACAGGTTCAGGTTGTGGCTCAGGCACTGGTTCAACATTAGGTGGAGTAGGCTCTACTACAGGTGGTTGAGGTTTTATAGGTTCTTTTTCAGGTGGAGTAGGTTGTACCACAGGTGGTTTTGGTTTTTCTATAGGATCAACTTTAGGTGGTTGAATAACATCTGAAGTTTTTCTAAATCCACTAAGTTCCCTTGTGATAACTGTAGATAAAGTTTTGTAGTTTTTACTAATAAGTGCTAAAGTAACTTTTAAAGTCCCTAAATCATTATTAGCACTTAGCCCTAGGGTTAAAGAATTAAATTCACCTGATGTTAGAACACTATATTCTTCTGGGTTTATCCCACTAATTTTAAGATTATCTAAAGTTATTTCAGAAGGAAATGTTGTAGCTATTTTAATATCGGTATTAACAGTTACATCAACCATATTTGCAGCTGCTTGTAAATCTTTTTCAGCTTTCTTATAGTTCTCTTCGTTCGTTTTTTCTATAGCTGTTGTAGCATTATTGCAAGCATTTGCAATAGGTAATATACCTACTAACATACTGCTTCCTAAAATCATTTTTAATACATATTTTTTCATATAGTTATTATATTAAAATACTTTCTGCAATTTTATAAATTTTCTAATTTGCCTATAGTTAAGGATTAAGAAAAATTCTCTCAATTAAGAAAGTATTTATTCCTATTATTTATCTAAAGCTTTTTGGTCTATTAAAGCAAAAAATTCAGCTTCTGAAATAATTTTTGTTCCTAGTTTTCTTGCTTTTTCTAGCTTAACTTCACCTACATTATCCCCATATACTAGATATGAAGTTTTTCCTGTTACGGATTTATGTACAATACCAGAATTATGTTGAATTATTTCTCACATTTCTTCTCTACTTACAGCCATTTTACCTGTAACTACAAATGATAGTCCTTCTAGTAACCCTGTCGTTTCTTTTTCATCTACAACATAGTGTAATTCTTTATCTAAAGCAAGTAATTGCTTTCTATGTTCTTCATTAGATAAGTATTCTTTTAATGAATCTACAATTTCAGGTCCTATTGTATTTATGTGGATTAATAAATCTAGGTTGTAATTGATTAATTCTTCAAGTGTGTTTACTTCGTTCGCAATAAGTTTTGCAACTTCTAATCCTATATTTTTGATTCCTAAAGCAAAAATAACTTTATATAGCTCTACATTTCTTGATTTCTCTATAGATTCAAGAATAGAATCTATTCTTTTATTTTTAATATTGAAATTACCTTGAATGATTTCTTCTCTATATTGATCTAAATGGAAGATTGAAACAAAATCAGTAATATATCCTTTATCATAGAATAATTCAATGATTTTATCTCCTAAAGTCATAATATTTAAAGCTTTTCTATCCACAAAGTGGATTAATTTCTTAATCTTCTTAGATTCGCAATCATCATTTTCACAGAATTGATCTACAATCCCTAAGATTTCAACAAGTTCACTACCACATGCTGGACAATTTAATACCTTAGGAAATACATCCATTGTATTCTTTTGCTTCATATCAATGATTTTAGGGATGATTTCACCTGATTTAATAACAACAACTTGATCACCAATATTAAGTTGTAAATTCTTAATAAAATCATAGTTGTGTAATGTAGCTTTCTTAACCATTGTTTGGTTAAGTTCTACAGCGCTTTCAAATTCAGCTACATATGTAATTTTACCTGTGCGTCCTACTGTTGTTTCTATTTTTGCAACAATTGGATAAGCTTCTTCTGTTTTATATTTGTAAGCTATTGCATATCTAGGGAATTTTGCTGTCTTACCTAATTGATCTCAATATTGTAATTGGTTTAATTTGATAACAAAACCATCACAATCATACTTAAAGTTGTCTTTGTATTTTTCAAACTCATTAATTTTATCAATTATGCCTTGGGCATCGGCTTGAACAGAACCATACTCGTGTGTTGGCAATCCTAATTCTTTAATAAATGCTAGTAATTTATCTTGATGGAAAATATTGTGTTCTAATGGATTAACAATATCATACATAAGCACTTGTAAATCGCGACTAATAAGTAATTTTGAGTTCTTTTGTCTTAAAGTTCCGGCTGCCATATTTCTAGTATTAGCAAATTGTTGCAATTTAGGTTCAATAGGTTTAGCAGCTTCTTTACCTTCAATAAGTTTTGCTTGATATTTAGGTAGTTTAATATTGTAGTATTCATCTACTTTTTCTTCATATTCTTTTTCTAATAAGATATTTGTTTCTACCAACATATCCTTGGTAACATAAACTTCACCACGGATTTCAATATCTCTTAAGTAAGGAATGTTTTTTGGAATAGATCTTATTAATACAGCATTTTTAGTAACATCTTCTCCAACTTTTCCATCTCCTCTAGTAACAGCACGAATTAGTTTTCCATTTTGGTACATTAATGAAATAGATAATCCATCTATTTTAGGTTCTAAGTTAAAACTTATTTCTTTATTAGGCAAATCTGTTTTGATATCATCCACAAACTTTGTTATTTCTTCAAAAGTATAAGCTTTTGCAAGTGATAACATAGGTTTTTGGTGCGTGTACTTAGTAAAATCAATACTTGGTACTCCACCAATTTTAGTAGTTGGTGAATCTGGTTGAATAAAGTCTGGATATTTAATTTCTAACTCTTCTAATTCTCTAAGTAAACGATCATAAACATAATCTTCTACCATTGGATTATCTAAGTTGTAATAAGCATTATTTAGCTCATTAAGATATTTAGTTAACTCAATAATTCTATCTTGAGCTAAATCCTTTTTTGTTGTCTTCTTTGATTTGATTTCTTTTTCACTCATAATTAACTTTCTTTCTTATAAATTATGATTTAAAGAATTGTTTAATATTAATTCATTTAGGATCATTTAAATTATCTTCATATTCATCATCAACACAGATATATAATTCATTTTCCTTATCTCTAACAAATCCTGTTTTAAGATTGTATTTCTTTTCTTCATATTGTGTGTTATATCATTTTTCATAGTTCTTTAAGGCTTGATATTTTTGCTTGATAAAGTCATCAATGTTTTTATCATTTCCCGCAAAATCTTCTCCACCTTTTGCTTCTATGATTCAGATATTACCTTGATTATCTTCAAGGATATAATCAGGATAGAAGGCTTGTTGTTTTAACACACCTAATTTTTGCATAATGATGGAGAAATAAGGTTTTCCTTTATCACCATTTTTGTAATATCACTTAATATTCTTGTTATTATCACAGAATAATTCAAATAAGTATTCAGGTAATGAATGAATCTTATTCTTAGGTGTTATCATACTTTTATCATAACCCGAATATACATTCTTTTCTAAAATTCCTTTTCCTGCTGATTTTGAATCATATTTAATTAAATCTTGGAAAGGTATGTATCAATTTGTTCTAGAAATTGAATTAGTATTAAATTCATCATCATTTGATAAAAGTTCTACATCTGAAGTAAATTCTCTTAAATCACTAGCTAGCTTTTCTACATTATTAATTAAGAATACTTGTGGATGTCCTCCATTTACTTCGAGAATTTGATATCTAGATAAGTAAGGTTTTTGCACTCTGGCAGATGATGTTAAAACATTAATTAATGTTTTAAGTTGATCAGCATTAAAACCTAAAATATTTTTTAATTTATCTACAGCATGTGTTATATCATTGTGTACAACTTGGCGATTGTATACATACCTAACATCTTTTCTAATTAAAGTATCTTCAACCTTGCTACCATCAAGTTCTTGAACTTGACCTTGACGCATATCATCGTGGATATGTATGTAATCTATGTTGTATCCATTGTCAGCAAGAATAATTTCATTCTTCATAAAATTATTGCTTAGTCCATATTTTTTAACTAAGAACTCATGGAATAGTTTCAATGTATCTTTTCAATCATCGCCTGAATATGAAGATTGATTCATATTTCTTTCTTCTTTTGGAAGCATAAAGTTTTTAAATTCAGGTTTTAAAGTTAGTTTTACAGCTTCAGTTCCTAATGATTGCATTAATACTGAATCCTTAAATTTAGCATCAAAGGTATATAAGAAGCAATTATCGATATTATCATTATCAAAATGCTTTTGAGAAGGCATTCTTCTGATTCTTCCTATAGTTTGGATCTCAAAATCTTCTACCATATTATTTCTTAATTTTACAAGTATTTTAGCTCTAGGGCAATCTCATCCAGTTGCTGTTGCTTGTTTAAAGATTAAATATTCAACACTTGAATTTCTCTCTTCTATTCCATTAAGATTTTCTTTAACTTTATCAAGTCAAATAGCTAATTTTCCATTTGCTGTATTTACACCCATGGGTTGCAAGATATCTTCTTGAATGTATTCAAGAAGAGGATCATTTGCTTTTGTACCTGATTTGTTCGGGATTTGTATTAATACAAGAGAATTAATACGATATTGAGGATCTACTTCTTCATATGCTTTAACAATCTCTTTTCTTCTTTCTTCTGCTGTTTTAATTAAGATGTAAGCTTCATTATCAAAGTCTTCTAAAACATCTTTTGTAGTAACTTCAGGATTAATAAAGATAGAACGAGTAATTAATTCTGAATTAATAACTTCTTGATCTGCGATCTCGATATATTTTTTACTTTTATCTTCTTTAGCAGTAGCTGAAATTCTTATTTCTTTATAAGGCTTTATGTGTTCATGCATAAAGTCGTAAGCTTTCTTTGTATCATTTACATGTTCTTCATCAACGACAACAACAAACTTAAGATTATTAATCCGAGCTTTTTCAGCAGCATCATGAATATTTCCTATTTCATTATCACTTGTTGCTTTATTTCCTTTTTTAATAATCTTTTCTCAGTTAATGAAGTATGTTGTTCCAACATTAAATCCATTATGCATAATGTCATTAACATCTCCACAAGCATATTCAGGATAGAACTGAATCATTTTCTTCATTGATTGTTGCTCTAGATTTCCTTTTCCAGGAGCAAGTCATAAGAAAACTAACTGATTTCTATCTCTATCAGCTTGAATTACATTAATAATGGTTTGCAACATCATTAATGTTTTACCTGAACCTGTTGGAGATTTAATAATTAATGAAGAGTTAGAACCATCTTTTTTATTTTCTTCCAAAATAAAATTAGTTGTATATTCAATAACTCTTTCTTGAAATCTTTTTCATTTTATATTTATCATAAGTAACCTACTTCTGTTAATTCTTTTGAATAGTATTTATTAGGAATAACTACAAGTTTGTTCTTGATGTTGTCGTATATAGCACACTCATAGACATCAACATTATTTTCAGCTACAAAAATAACTTTTGCATTTAATAGTTTTTCTGCAGAAAATGCATCAAATTCTTCTTGAGAAATTGCGAAAAGAATTTCTTCATTATCTATTAATTTTCCTAATTCAAGTTGCGCAAGTTGATAGCAAGAATCTTCAAGTTGTTTTAAGTATTCACGAGAATAATATGAATTAATAAATTCTTCCTTATTAATTGATTCGACTTTATTGTAAATTAAGTTGTGAGGCAATTCTTCTTGTATATTATTTAAACGTTTGAATGTTACATCTTCACAAATATTATTTTCATTATTAGTACATAAGATATATGTTCTATTTCCACCATCTTCAGTATTTAGTTTCGCAACTGTATGGCCTGTTGTTCCTGATCCTGCGAAGAAGTCTAGGATGATTGCATTTTGATTTTTAATTAATTTTAGAAGTCTTGAAATTAAGTTCACACATTTAGGAAAACTAAAAGATTTAGTTTGACCCATAATTTTTTGTAATTCTTTAGTTCCGTTATCGTTACTGTACTCAAACGAAATTAAATCTGTTGAAGCAAAAAGCTTAACTCTATCTTTCTTTGTTAATTCTTTTGCACCTTGTTTAAAATCATATTCGAAATATAATTTTGTTTTTAAAACCCCTTTATCTTCGACTATTAAACCTAACTCTTTTCCTAAAGCTACTCTTTCAGTTCCTCATCTTCAGTATCATTTTCTTCCATCAGGAAGTGTTGGATGGTATATCTTGCCATTAAATTCTATCGGTTCAGCTTGACTTCCCGTTCTTTCATCTAAGTTCTTTTCGGCAAGTAATCTAACAAGTCTATATTTTCCTCTGCCATCATTATCATCTTTTGTAAAAGATTTTGAATCCAATAGTTCATGATTAAATAATAATTCTCTTGTTTGTAAATTTTTTTGTTTTATATAAACCAAAACATAATCATGTTGTTTTGCTAAAGTATTATCGTGAGTTTTTCCACCAGTTGTTGTTAGTCTAGGTAGAGAAGAAATAAAATTATTTTCTCCAAACACTTCATCACATAGTAATTTTAATGCTGCTTGTTCATTGTCGTCAATACTAATAAAAATAATACCTTGTTCGTTCAATAACTCTTTTGCCATTTTCAGTCTTATTTTCATAAATGATAATCATTTTGAATGTCTGAAGTTATCTTCTTTTTCAACATAATTATCATTGTATATAAAATCCTTTACTCCTGTATTATAAGGTGGATCAATATAAATTACATCAATTCTGTTTCTGTGTGTCTTTAGTAAAAGTTTTAATGATTGATAATTATCGCCTTCAATTAAATAATTGAGTTTTTTATTCTTATCCACAATAATCGAATCTTTTTGAGTTAAAGTTAAAATAGACTCGTTAGTTAATTTAACTATATCTTCTTCTTTTTCTTCAAACACTAATCCATATTTTTTAGTATGTAATAATTCTTTAATTGAAGCAAATACTTCTCTTTCTTCTATTGATAAAGAATCAGACTGTTCCTTATCTCTTAATCAATTTAGAATGATTTCTTTTTTTTCTTTATTCATATCAGCTCCTAAAACTATTAATAATTTAATTTTATTAAATTATTAAATTTTAATTAAAGCTATTTTTATTTTTAAGCTATTTTAGTAGTCGGGGATAGATTTCTAATAATCAATCTATTATTTTATATATCAGCTCTAATCCAAAAATAAGAAAAACTACAACAATTATCAATATAACTATTAAGTTAACCAAAAATATGATAAGTCATTTATTATTTTTCAGGCTTCATGCCATTTTAAGTTCTCCAGTATATTTAGTTTTCTTTATTTCCTCGGTTTCTTTTGTTACTTTTACAGAACTTTCTTTAGAATTATTCTTATTTTTCTTAGAGTGCGCTTTTTTCATGTTCCTCCTTTCTCGACATTATATTCGTCGCTTATTCTCATTGATACATAGTGTAAGTATAGCTCACTAAATTCATATTTTTTCAAAATTTATGAAAATATTGTCGCAATATATAAAACACTATATTTCAGTCACTTTTAATATTTTATTCAATATTAATCTTCTATATTAAGCCAATTGAGCAAATAACGACCCTATTTGCTAAATTTTCTATTTATTTACCTAGTTTCCTATATAATTATTAAAACGAAAAGAGGAAAAATGCAATTCGAAACAAAACATATAGAATTAAGCAAAGAAGAATGATTAAAAGCTCAAAATGAAGCTTTAGCTATTCTTGAAAGAAATAAACAACAAGGTCAAAAAATTGAGCAAGCTACAATTTTACAAGCAGCTTCTCATGAAGTTTTAACATACTATAGAAATAATGAATTACAACAAAACAATGAAGAATATAAAGATAGAATTTACTTCCTACCAATTGCTAGTGATGTTAAATTCACAATTGATTCATTTAGTTTTGATCTAAAAACATACTATCAAGATAAATTAGATGAATTTAACTTAGATGTAAATCCTAATGTAGAATTTAGCCTTCCAGCAGATTTTGAAGCAAGAGTTGAGACATTTACACAAAAATTCATTGAAAAATACAGATTCAAAGTTGAAAGTAGTAAACAAACAATTGAAGAATTAGATAATGTAGAATTTTCAATTGCTCCAGCTGAAGCTAAAGATCAAGTACAAAAATATAATGCAGTAGCTAACTCTAAATCACAAAACCCTATTGAACAAGCTTTAGTAGGATTAAAAGTTAATGAAGAAAAAGAAGTCGAAGCTTTTGGAACTAAATTTGTTCTAAAACCTTTAATGGTATTTACATATGAAGAAATGCCTATAACAGATTTAAATGTGCATTTATTAAATATCCCAAACATCAAATCACTTGAAGATGTTAAAGCACACATTCATGAAGTAACTCAAGAACAAACAGTAAATGACGAAATCTTCTCTTATGGTGAAAAAGTTATGTCTTCAATTCTTGAAAACAATAAAGGTAAACTTGTAATCCCAGAAGATTTAATCGAAAACGATATTAAAGCATTTGAATTTTCACCACAATTTGAAGGTGATAAAAAACAAGTAGTTGTTTCAACAATTGAAAACTACTTCTGAACAATTCTTTCTATGAAAAAATTTGGATTCTCTATCACAGCTCAAGATGTAGATACTGAATACAAAAAACTTTCTTCAATTATTCCGGCTGAAGAATTACAAAAAATTGGTGGACAAAGAATTTCTAACATTATTTTATTTAAAAAACTTGGTACAATGTATTTAGAAAAGTATCAAAATACAGAATTTAAAAAATATGAAAAAATATTAAAAAATTATTTTGCCAAAAATTTGTAAAATAAGCTCTATTTTGTCACCCCTAGAGTAGATAGAATAGAGTAAAATA
>NZ_JBTKTG010000018.1:0-10118 GCF_054456995.1 Mycoplasma tracheobuteonis
TATCTGGTATAAAAGCCAGATATTTTAGTGTTGCAATGGAAATTGCATTTTAGTATGTGGAACGATTTTGTTCCACATTTATAGATAAATAACAATTTTTGAATTATTTAATTACTTCCATTCCCATATAAGGTACTAAAACCTTAGGAACTGTAATAGATCCATCTTCGTTTTGGTAAATTTCTAAGATAGCAGCAATAACTCTATCTACGGCAAGCCCTGAACCGTTCATTGTGTGAGCGTATTGTGTTTTACCATCTTCATCTCTGTATCTAATCATTGCTCTACGTGCTTGGAAATCACCCATATAGCTTACAGAAGATGTTTCTCTATATCTTTCTTCTGAAGGTAATCAAAGCTCTAAATCAATTGTTTTACGAGATGAAAATCCTAAATCACCTGTACATAAAAGTAATTCACGGTATGGAATTTCAAGTTTTTCTAAAACATCTTTAGCATCTTCAAGCATAGCTTCAAATTCTTTAATAGCATCTTTTTCGTTTGTAACTTTAACAAGTTCAATTTTCTTAAATTCGTGTTGTCTTAAAATACCACGTGTGTCTTTACCTGAAGAACCAGCTTCAGATCTAAAGCATTCTGTGTATCCTGTAGCTCTAAAAGGTGTAGATAAATCAACTATTTCATTGTTGTAAATGTTTGTAAGAGTAACTTCAGCTGTAGGAATTAAATATTCATCAGCACCATCGATTTTATAAAGGTCTTCTTTGAATTTTGGAAGTTGTCCTGTTCCATATAACATTTTTTCTTTTACTATTACAGGGGTGTTGTATTCGTTGTAACCTTTAGATGTATGAAGATTAAGCATAAAGTTAATTAAAGCTCTTACTAATTTAGAACCTGCGTTTTTATAGACAACAGAACGAGATCCAGATAATTTTACAGCACGTTCAAAATCAATAATATCTAAGTTTTTAGCTACTTCATAGTGAGGTAAAACTCCACGAACAAGCCCACGTCCTAGGTTTGGATGTTCTGCAAGAACAACATTTTCATCTTCGTCAGCACCAACAGGTACTTCAGGTAATGTTTCGTTAGGGATTTGTAAAATTAGTTCTTCGATTCTACTATTAAGACTATCTGCTTGAGTTGTAAGTTCGTTTTCTTCGACTTTAATTTTTGCAATTTGATCTTTTAATTCTTTTAAAGCTTCAGGTTGATTTTTTAATGAACCAAATTCTTTAGAAAGTTTACCTAATTCAGCTTTTTTCATTTGAGCTTGATTCATCATTTGTCCACGTTGCTTTGCAAGTGAGACAAATTCATCATAAATTTTTATATCAAAACCTCTGTTTAAAAGATTTTTTCTAACTTTTTCTTCGTTATTTAAAACATATTTTAAATTTAACATTTAAACCTCTTATTCTAATGGTGATATTATACAACAATTTGAAGTTAATGAATTATCGTTAAAAGCCACGTTTTATGATAATTATGATAAAAATTTATCTATCATTCAGGTTAAATAAGCTAGTTTATTTGCTGTTTAAAAATTATCCTAATTAAATTGAAAGCAAAATAATCATAACTATGAAACTGTTTATAAATTTTTGATTTAGTATACTTGTTAGATAAACTTTTTGATGCTAAAAATAAGCTTAAAAAGTTATAAAAAATAAGTGTTTTATCTTGCTGTTTTGTGAGTATTAAAAAGAGACTTTTTGTGTATAATATAAACACGCTTATATAATTATTGAAAAATCATTCATAATAGGAGGAGAAAATATGAGTAAAAGAACTTACCAACCAAACAAGCGTAAACATGCTAAAGTACATGGTTTCAGAGCTAGAATGAAAACAGCTAACGGAAGAAAAGTATTAGCTAGAAGAAGAGCTAAAGGTAGAAAAAGATTAACAGTTTCTGATAAATAATTTCTAAAATGAAAAAACAATATCGACTTAGAAAAAACTGAGAATTTAACAATGTATTAAACTCAGGCAAGAAAAATTGTCTGGCGAATAAATATCTAATTGTTTATTCAATAAAAAGCGAATCTTTTAGAGCTGGATTAACGGTTCCTAAAAAATTTGCTAATGCAGTTGGTCGTAATTTATACAAGAGACAATTAAGAGCAATAGTACATGAATTAAATTTATATGACTTAAATTATGATTTTGTACTTATTGTTCGCAAGGATTTTATTGAAGCTGATTATGCAACTAAAAAAACAGCAGTAGCTAAAATCTTTGAGAAATTTAGGAAAAATGAAAAAAGCAAACAATAATTTTCAATATTTTACCAATAGTAATGATCCTAAACAAAAAAGAAAAGAAGGCTGAAAGAAATTCTTAAAATGATTTAAGATAATCTTCTACGTTTTTGTTTTTGGATTAACAATTACAGGGTGTGTTCAAGCGTTTGCATTGAAAAATTCATATAACGTAGGGAACGGGATTGAGTTTTACAGATCTCAAAAGGACATCGCCCCTAGAGTTAATACTTTAAAAGAAAAAGAACAAAAAGTTGATTACATCAACAATCAATCAGGCGACAATAAACAAGAAGAAAGTTATACTTACAACTTACTTACAAGTAACACAGAAGCCAACTTTTTCATACGTGATTCTAAAATTTTAGAAGCGCTAAGAGACCAAACTAAATTAAATGGTGGAAACTACGGGCAATCTGGTAAATATTTAGTTTCATTCCAACTACCTAATTCTGAATCTTTAAAAGAAGCTAACTTAGTTACAGAAAAAGATAGTATTTTTGGAACAAAACCTGAAGAAGGTCAACCAATTAAATATTTATTTAGATCTCAATCATCACCACAATACCAATATGTTACAAATGCTAAAACAAGTGACATCTACTTATTTGCTTACAAATATGAATTAGATGGTGATAAAAAAGGACAATTAATCGGAGATATGAGTTCAAAATTCATTTCTCAAGCAACTCAACAAATGCAAGTTACAGATGCTAACGGTAACAAATCAATCGTTTATGTACCTGTAAAAGATTCAAATGGAAATATCGTTATTAGCGAAATTTCAGGTGTGCAAAAAATTAATACACCAGATAATATTGAATTAAAAGCTAATAAGAGCAACTTTACTGAAGCAGAATATAATGCTAACAGAATGTTTGCTAGAGATGTTTTACAAGCATTCTATGAATATTCATTTGGACAAGGTTCTAAATTTGCACAAGAATTAGGAGCTACACCTTCTAAATTTATTAAAGGTTTAGCTGATCAATTACAAGCAAAAGACAATGTAAATACTGGTGCTGTAGATGTAAATACTCCATTATTTACATTAACACCAAAACAATATAGTTTATTAATCCAATATCAAAAAACTATGTCTGAATACTTAAACCAATTACAATACTTTAATAATAGTAATGAATATTCAGATAAGTGATTAAAACTAGCTAGTGAATCAAATAAAGCTAATAAATTTGATTACAATGCAAATATCCTATATTCACAAAATGGTCCAGTTCTTCCATTTGCTGGTGATTATGCAATCCAACCAATTACAAATTGAGGTGAAGCTTGAGGATATGGTCCATTCTACGGATTATTAGTTTACCCTCTATCTGTTTTAATTCAATCATTACGTCAAGCAATGCCTGGATGAGATGGATGAGCCTCAATTATCGCTATTGTTATCGCTATTATACTAACACGTCTTATTGGTCTAGCTATTACATTTAGATCTACCGTTATGCAACAAGTAATGGAAGAACTAAAATACAAAAAAGCTGCTATTGAAGCTAAATATAAAGGCTTAGAGCAAAATAAAGCAATGAAGATGAAAAAACAACAGGAAATTTCAGCTTTATATAGTAAGTATAATATTAACCCTGCCGATCAGTTCGGAACTATGATACTTTCGATGCCAATTTTCTTCGCTATGTGAAGGGTTATTCAAAGTATTCCAGAAATCAAGGAAACGACATGACTTGGAGTTAACTTCGCTTCAATTTCATATAAGAGACTATTTGATGGACAATTAGTTTACCTATGAATATTAGCTGCTGTTGTAATCTTCCAAATTTTATCAATGATGATCCCAAGATTATTAAACAAGAAGAAATTCAAGAGAAGAACAACAATTGCTGAAGCTGAAGCGCTTAAAAAATCAGAAAGAACTCAACGTATTATGATGATTGTATTCACAGTAATTACTGTTATGTTCTCTGCTGGGGTTCAAGTTTACTGAATCTTTGGTTCTATTTGAACTATACTTCAAACGATTTCAATTCATTACTTGACTCAATCTAAATGATTTAAGCAAAAATTCATGTCTAAAGTCTTGAAAAAATAATATGAATCTAGCTCCGGCTAGATTTTTATTTGCCTATGCCATAGGCAAATAAGTATCTAATATGATTTAGAAATAAATAGCTAAAACAATGTTATAATCTAATAACTCTTGACTAGAGAAAAAATAAAAAAAGTATTTTGAAGATTAAAATTTTGATATATACTTTTTACAAGTGATTATAGCAGAGGGGATCACCTGATACCATTCCGAACTCAGTAGTTAAGCCCTCTAGCGCCGACGATAGCAGAGATGTGAAAATAGGGCGTCGCTTATTTTTTTTACAATTTTTTGTAAAAAAAATAACAGAGCAACCTCTGCTATATATCTAATATTATTTAATATTATTCTTTACTTGATCTTTAAAATAATCTAAATAAGGTACATCAACATTTTCAATTTTTAAAACATTGTAATAATAAGGGTTCATTCTAGTGATTGCTTCAAGTTTAATAATTTCATCTTCATCTCGATAAAGATATGACCAAATTGAAGGTTCTTCACTAAATATTTGATCTAATAATAACAAAATATCACACCATCTACCCTTGTTGATTTTTTCTATTATTTTAGTAATAAAACGTGAAGTTACTATTTCTCTACTTGATTCAGTTAAAATATATAAATTAAATACAATATTACCTAGCTGTAGGCTTGGAAAAAAATCATCAAAGCCATTATCAGGTGGTAAATTAAGTTTTTCAGGAAAGAAAAACTTAAGTTTCAATAGTGTAGAAAATGATATTGCAATTGAAATTGGATTTGTAATCATTTCACCATTTAAAGCTTGCTTTAAAGATGTTGAAGTTAATGAATAAACAAACTTCTCTTCTTTAGCTAAAGCATTTAAGTTTTTAAATCCTTCTACTATTTCTCTATATTCCATAATAGAATTATAAATTAATAAATTTGCTATAATTTAAAATATATTTTAAATTAAAGAAAACGAGGTATTAATGGCAAAGAGACAGAAATCATTCTTTGAGCGTTTAACTGAATTAAATGATAGACATGACGAAAAACACGATAAGAATACTACTAACAAAGCCAAAAGAAACAAGTTAACAATTGCTCTTGCTTCTACAATCTTTGTAGGAATTGTGGCTGCTATTACAATTCCTTTAGCGATTACAGTAACTAAAGTAAATTACAAAGATGCGATCCCAAGCGATAAATCAGTTGTTGAATATTTAGGGCCTGATGGGAAACAATTATCTACTACAAATGCAGGAAAATTACAAGAACTTGTAAACACAAAAGATGTTACAGCTTCTAAAGAAATCGAAAACGTATACCGTAAATCAATTGAATATCTTTACAATGAAGAATATAAAGCATCTCAAGAATATCAAAGAATTTGAAATGCTTCACTTCAAGAGGGTGAATCTGTAAACAACTCAATTGGATTAAAATCTCTAAAAGAAATTAGAAGAGATGTTCAAGGTAAAATTGATGATCTTAAGGCAAATCTTAAAAAGAACTACGGATATGAAAACTGAGAAAAACAATTCAACGAAATCTTAAACAAACCTGAATATGGGAATAGTTTAAGCGAAGCTCAAGCTGTTGACTTTTTAGTGTTTAAGCAAATTGAATCTGAAGCATTAAGAAGATATCAACTTGAATACAAAAAACAAACAATAGATTTTATTAACCGTACAGCTAAAACAACAGTCTACAAACTTGATGAAAATGGTAACCAAATCAAAGGTGAAAATGGAAAACCTGTTGTACTATTTGAAAAAGGTGAAAAGGTATTCCCTTACTTTAAAGAAGGTGTAAATTACTTTGTTGATCCTAATAATGCAAACAATGTAACAACATTATTAACTAAGTCATTTGTTGTTGACATAAAAAGAGCTAATAATAAAGTTGAAATTGTTAGAGACTTAAAATCACCTACACCATTTGTTGAAGAATACTTTAACAAGAATAAAGTTGTTTTACCTACAGTTTACAAATTAGCTGGTAAAACAAATAAATCTGATGTATATCAATCATGAGTTTTAAATGATGATAAAGAAAAAGATAAATTAGCAAACTTACTTAAATATAGTATTGTTAAAAATGGTGATTCATTTGCAATTAAGTCTAATATGGAAATCTTAAAAGAAATGAAAACTGCTAAAGACTATGCTTTACAAAACAAGGGACAAAGCAACACATCTTATGATGAAACAGTTAAGAAATATCAAACTTATTTAGGTGCTTTAACTTTAACTGATACAGCTTCATTAGGTACAACAGGACTTACAACTGCTGAAGAATTATTAAGTAAATCTGTAGAACAAGGTTTAGGAATATTTGCTGAAGCAATATTTGGAAATAATGTAGCTTCAAACATTCCTTCAATTGATTTATTTACTTTAAAAGATGACTATATCAATAACATTGAGAATCAACCTGCTATAGTAGCTGCTTTAAAAGATATTTTACCTAAAGCTCAAGCTGCTCAAACTGAAAGAGAGGCTGCTGATAAGCTTAATGAATTTAATAAAGTAGTTGATAGAGTAGTTTCTAATATTAAAAAAGAAGCTATGCCTAAGTTCTTTAATCAATTTTACAATTGAGAGTTTGCCGTAGAAACATCTAAAGGTAATGATGCAAGCAAAAAAGTACCAGTTGTAATGCAAGTTAATGGAATGGATAAAGCTTATTTACTACTAACTGATTCAGAAATTTTATTAGCTAGATATGAATCAATCGAAAGTTTAGATGCTTTCAAACAATTTATCGCAAGTGATGCTGAAAACTATGCTGCTGGAAACAAAACATACTTTAATGTGACAAACAAATTATCACCTAAAGTAAGTTCTGAATTTGTTGTTAATTCATTAATTAACAATCCAGACTTTAATGCATATATTCAAACACAAAAGAGCACAGAAAATAAAAACTATACCGAAGAAAACATCAATGAAATTAAAACAGCTGTAAACAGTATTTTAGTAGGAAAAGAAACACAAAAATTATTAGACTTACTTAAAAATGTAGATAAATGAGTTAAAACTCAATTTGCTACAGGAACAAGTTATAACTTTGAAGTTGTAGATGGTTTAGCTAAATTAGTTTACTCATATGGAGATGCTCCTGTAATGAGTGAAAAGTCAGCATTAGATACAATTTATAGTTACTTAAGTCAAAACTTATGAAAATCAACAACAGAAGGAGATAAATAATGAAATTCAGATCTAAAAGCTTATTATTTGTAGCTCCTGCTGTGGCAATGCCTTTAGCTATGGTGTCTTGTGGAACTGATAAAGACACTGATGCAAAAAGACAACAAGATGCTGACTTCAAGAAGGATTCAGTAACACAAATCATCGAAAATCAATGATTAGAATCAACTCTAAAGAACTTATATTCAGTTGCTCAAGATAAAAAGTTAATTGAAAACGATGCTTATAAAGCAGATGCATATGCAGCATATACAGCTTATGTAGCACGCGAAAACTTAAAGAACAACCCATTCTACTTATTTACACAATTAAACATTTGAGCAGCTTCAGGTATTTTATCTAAAGATGATCAAGCTGCTTTCAAAGATTTTATTAGTGGTAAAGATAATGTTGCAGATGGAAGTTCAAGTCCTTATTATAAAGCATCAGTAAGTCAAGAACAATTTAACGTTTTATACAACAACAAAGACACAAAAGTAGCTTATGTTGTAAATAAACTATTATTAGTTAATAAATACTTCCAAATTAATTCATTAGCTGATTTAGAAAAAATAGATCAATCTTCAGCTTCACTATATAAAGCAAAATTCCAATTAGATCAATTTAACTTAATCAATTATGTTATAAACAATAAGTCAGTTCAATTATGACAATATGAAGATAAAAATGAAAATAACATTTTTACAATGGCTAACTATCAAATTGATTCAGTGCAAGAATATCAAGACTTAATTAAGAAATCAACTTCAGCTGGTGATACAGCTACAAGTGCTTTATTAATTAATCAAAGTGCTCCATATCAAATGACTTTAGGTGGTTACAAAGGAATTACAACAAATCCATATAGTCTTTCATATTCAGTTGATGATTTATTAGAAAAGACATCAGATGAAATCGTTGTAGGTTTCTATGATGCTGTAAATAATAAGATTGTATCTGTAAATCCTGATACTAAGAAATTAGCTTCATCTATTCCTGTTTCAACAGATGGAACAACAATTAATGTTGCTTACATGAGTCAAATTGTTCCTGTTGGTAAAAAAGTAACTAAGAAAGTTACAGAAGATGGAAAAGAAAAAGAAGTTGAAGAAAAAGTACTTTCATTCGATGAAACACCATACAAAGATAGCTTAAATCAATTAAGAATCTTACTTGCTGTAAGTGATGAAAAACTATTTAAGAAAGCCCAAAAAGCATTTGTAGACTTAGGTTATGTTGTTAAAGTAGATGATGCTTTAAAAGCTAAAACAGAAGGGTTAATAATAGTAGCTAAATAATGGATTCAATTTTTACAAAGATTATTAAAAGAGAAATTCCAAGTAAAGTGCTTTATGAAGATGATAAAGTCATTGCGATATATGATGCTTTTCCTCAAACAGAAGGACACTTTCTTGTAATACCTAAAACTCCAGAAGAAAACATCTTAGCTAATAGCGAAGAAGATTTCTTATATGCTATGAAAAAAGCTAGAGAACTAGCTAATCAAGAGGTAATTGAAAAAGGAATACCTGGTTTTAAAATTGTCATAAATACAGGAAAAACAGCTGGTCAAGTTGTTTTCCACACACATATTCATGTTATCCCATATCGTGAATCAGATTCAAAATCTAAATAATAATTTTAACCAAAATACCTATTACATAGTGATTTTGGTTTTTTTCTGCGAATAAAACAATAGAAAGAGGACATATGAAAATAGCTTTTGCATATGATTTAGATGGTACATTACTAAGAAAAGATAATACCATCCACCCAAAAACAATGGAAGGTCTTAAAAAAGTACAAAAATCAGGAAATGTTAATATTATTGCAACAGGGAGAGGCCTACAAAAAGTACTTCCATTACTCAAAGATGGTACTATCAAATATGTTGATTATGTAGTTTGCTCAAATGGAGCCTTAATATATGATGTTAATAAGCAAACAAAGATAGTGCTTAACACAGTTCCTAATCAAGTTTTCTATATTCTTAAAGAAAAGGCTTTAGAAAATGATTTAATCTTAACTGTAGACACAATAGATTACAATGGTTCTTATTTACCTAATAATAAGTTCCCTAAATGAATGTCTAAAGAACAAATTATGGATATGAATATCTTAAATATCGCGACATTAGACTACTTAGAAAGTGTTGTTTTAGCTAAAGAAAGCGTAATTACACAAATAGCTTTAAGAAATCCTTTTGAGAAGGCAGAAGCTATTACAAATGATATTAGACAAGCTACAAAAGATCTACCTTGTGTTGTATATTTAACAAATTCTGTTTATACAGATGTAAACCCACAAGGTATTTCTAAATTTGTAGGTGTTCAAAAAGTATTAGAACTTTTAGGGCTTGATGATAGTACTTTAGTAGCATTTGGCGATAGTGGTAATGATGTAAATATGATTAAAGGGGCTAAATTAGGAATTGCAGTAGGCAACGCTACTAAAGAGGCTAAGGAAGCAGCTGATTTAGTTATAGAAGATCACCAAACCGGAACAATAGGAAATACATTAGTAAATATAATTAACAAAGGCACAATTTAGTGTCTTTTTTGTTACATTTAGATTATTTATTCGACTATGTCTGTGTAGTATAACTTAAAATATGATGCTATATATATTTTTGTGTAAATTCATAAATTATTAAAAATGGCAAAAGAA
>NZ_JBTKTG010000019.1:0-9227 GCF_054456995.1 Mycoplasma tracheobuteonis
TTCAAAAAGTATTCAAGAAGATTTCAAATGATATGCTTGAGATCCTAGCAAAAATTATCATCAAAAGGTGTTGATTTCTCCATATAAAATTGATGCCGATGGTAAAGAAATTAAAGATGATAAAGGAAATAAAATCCCTAACGAACTTTATGATCCTAGTATAGATATCAATACTGGAACTAAAAAGCAAGTGATTTGAGTAGACACACTAGGCTTTGAGTTTTTCAGACACTTAAAAGAAATGGAAGAAGCTGATGAACTTGAAGATGAAAATAACGAAATTGATGATGAAGAAGAAATGGAAGATGAAAACGATAATAGTGAAGAAGAAACTAATAACCATAAATATGATAATTATATTATGAGCTGATATGGATCATATGATGATGAAAACAATATAAATTATTATGGTTACACACATCTTCCATACGATGCTAAAACATTATTTAAGCCTAATTTAGAAGACAATGGATTTATTGCTGAAGCTATAGTACTTGGTAAAGGTGGATTAAAGTCTTATATCGGTGATACAAAAGATGTAAAAATATTCAAGATTTTTGCTGAAAAAGATGCATTAGCTTATGAAAATAGTTATATTGATGATGAAATTAAAACATCAGAAAATAATTATATTTCAGATAGTGGTTTATATTTAATCGCACAAAATGGTAAAAATACAATTTCTAATCTAAAATTTGTATTAATAGATGCAAATACAAATCCACACACACTTTTTACAGATAACATTTCAAATAGATTTTTAATACCATTTTGAAATTCAAAAGTTGGTGCTGAAATGTATAACTTTATAGCTGAAAAATTCAGATTAAAAGATGAAGAAATTTTTGCATTAAGCTATGAAGATGTTATGGAATATTACAAATTGTTTATTAATGCAATTTATAATAATGAAAAATTTAATTCATACATTTCAATTAGCCCTAGACTAAAGAATTTTATTCCACTAACTAAAGAAGAATTTGAAAAAATGTTTAAAGAAAATAATGTCTGAAAAATGGATAAAATTAAGGATTATTTTTTAGATGATTTTAAAGGAAATTCTTATGTAGAAATAAATAGAGTAGAGTTTAGCAATGATAATAAGGTTGTACTTGGATTAAGACTTAATTCATTTAATATTAATCATAAATTAGCTACTAAAGAATTTACTATACCACTTAAGGTACAAGGTGAAGATAAAGAAATACTTCAAATAAATTGAAATAGTGATTTCTTTGATAATACACTAAAAAACACTAATAGTTTTGAAGAGTTTAAAAACAATATCAGTGGTAACTTTAATAAATGATTTATTGATTTTCAACATTATGATAAGCTTATGCATTCAATATCATATGATGATACAATAATGGAACTAGGTATTTATCTTAATGATGAATTTAAGGATAAATATACACTAGCTGGAAGTAATAGTTTTGTAATGAATATTAAAGGCAAGTGAGATAACAAGAAAAACAATAATACCTATGATATCTTTAAAAACTATGGTGATTTAGTGATTAATTTAAATGGTGAAAATGATATTGAAAAAATCAAAAATACCATTAGAGATAAAGTATCTAAATATTTCGCTCCGTTAAAACTTAATGATGATTACCATATTGTAAATTTAGATGCTGTAGCAAGAGATAGAAGTGTTGTTGAATTACAATTTAATGGTTATAAACCTAGCAATGTTTCAAATCTTGAATTACAAGCTAAAAAAGGTAAAAATGGTAGAAGATTAATCAAGGTATATAACTATGCAAGCAATATTCTTGATAAAGAAGTTGACTTAAGCAAGATTAAGCTAACTGATATTAAAATTGCTAATGCCGATGATAGTTCGATGATTAATGAACTATATGAAAAAATAAATAATCAACTTGCTGGATATAACATCAAAATACCTAGGGATTTAAAGATGAATATATCTGAAGCATTCTTGCTAAACATCTTAAAATGAAGAGCATATCAAAAGATTGTTTTAAGTGGTAAAAATGCTTTAATTCATAATGAAACAAGCATTAATGTAACTACAGATATTGATGAAGCTAATAAAACTTTACTTGATTTAAGTCAATTAAACGATATGAAAGAAATTGAGTTAAGTGAAAATAGTATGAAATCAATATCTGATAAAGTTACAAATGCTATTAAAACATTCTTGTTTGAGAGTTATGCAATTATAGAAGATGTTGATTACAAATTTGATTGAGCTGAAATTAATAAAACAATTAGAAGTATTGCTATTAGCGATGGTATAAAACATATAGGAAGTATTTCTATTTATCCGATTGCAAATAGATCTCAAGGTACAAAATCATTTACTTTTAGCAATACTACAAAAGATAAAATTATAGATGACTTAACGGATTTAATAGATTTAAGTAAAATACCTAATTGAGATGCTCCACAATATCAATATAATTCAATGCAAGCTTTAAAAATCCATTTACTTAAAGATATTGAAGCATACTTAAGAAAACATAATTTACAAGTTTATAAGGATTACACTTTTGATAATGAAAAGATAAATAAAGTAATTAGAGAAGCTGTTGTGGGTGATGGAAAAATTCATCAAGGAACAATTTATGCTTATAAGGTTACTAATGCAAGTTATAATGAAAAAGCATTTAACTTTAGCAACATAACTGATAAAGAAGTTATAGATGATTTAAGTAACGATCTACCATCATTTAATACAGAGAATAAAGCTAAAAGCTTAAGCATCATTCGTGGTTTTTCATTCTTATATTCAGAAAATGATTTAGATAAGCTCAAAAATCGTTTTGTGGTTGATTTAGATAATAGATTAAAAAATGTTTTCGGATTTAGATATGATGTAGATTATCAACTAAATGCTAAAGAATTAAATGATGCAATTAAAAGCATTATGACTAATGATGGTAAAATACATTCAACAAATATTAAACTTTATCCTTTAAATGATAATAAGGATGAAGCATATATATCATTAAGTAATAGCACTAATAAAGCAATTACTGGTGAGCTTACGGATGAAATTCATAATGAGAATACAGAAAAATCAATAGCACAAAAGGTATTATGATTTATTGGTATTCCATTAGCATTACTAGGTATAGGTGCAACTGCATTATTAAGCTGATTTATCTATATTAGAAAATACAAAAATAAGGTTAAATAAAAATAGAGTAGAGTATAAAGCTCTGCTCTATATTTTGTATTCTTTAATAAGCAATTCAATAATCTGTGAACGGTTCATAATATCGCCTTTTTGATGTCTGATAAACTCTAATTTATCAAGTGCTTGTTTGCTTAATGTTATTGAAATGCCTTTTTTTAATTCGTTTTGAGCCACTGGTTGTTCTTCAACACTGTAGCTAGAAACTCTGTCTTTTAAATTAATCATAATATCTCCTAGATATGAATTAGATATATGGAATTACAAAAAATCTTACTAAATTTCCTAGAATAATTATTCCTACTAAAGCTAGCAATACATTTTTAATAAAATTCATATGTACTCCTTAAATTTTTAATGATTTGTAATAATCATTTAGTATCAACTTATAACTAGCATATTTTTTATAAGCTAATATCGGTTGATTATACATTAAAACATATCTTCTTGGTGATTGTGAATTTTTAATACGGTGTTGAGAAATAGGCAAATGTTTAAAGTGATCCTTAAGTTGGAAGATTAAATCTTCTTCGATTTCACTTCTTGAATTTGTGATAGTTGGTATTAATGATAATATCTCTAGTTGCTTATTTTGTTCTTTTGCACTATTAATAAACTTTATTACATTCCCTAATCCATTTACGGAACTAAAATCTGGGTTAAATGGAATAATTAGATATTGAGATCCTAATAAAGTATAGTAAAGTAGATTACTTAAACTAGGGCTAGTATCTATTATGATGTAATCATATTCTTTGCTATAAGCTATTTGCTTAATTATTTCACTAGGCAATGTAAATTTCTTTTTTTGTTCCATATATGCAAGTAATGTTTCATCAAATGATGCTAAATCAATAGATGATGTAATAAAATGAATACCATTTTTACTTATGATAGCTTGCTGATATTTAATATCATTAAATATCAAATCGTACATACTATATTTAGTTTTATTTAGATAAAAGGTTTCTGCTACATTATTTTGTGGATCGATATCAATAAGTAACACTTTATATCCTTGCTTTGCTAAATATACACCGTGATTAGTTGCTAATGTAGTTTTTAAAACACCACCTTTATTATTTAAATATGTAATAATCTTTGTTTCCATATTAATATTATATCATAATTTATTATATTATAAAGTAATATTTAAAATAAAAAAATATCTAAAAAATAGGTATATAAAATTAAATTAGTTAAATATATTATAATATTTTATATTATTGTGTAATATAAAAAATGCTTGACTACTTTTAAAAGTGTGTTACAATATTTATGTAATTATTCTTGATTACAGTTGAACGAGTACGGATGTAACATCTTAATGTAGAAACCCCCAAAGGACACATTAAGATAAGTCTATTGTAGCTTGCTGGGGATAAACTAGGATAAATGGATACAATTAGATAAAGATGTATAGGTTGATTGTCTAAATAGTGGTTTATCAATAGACCTATAAATGATTAAATCTACAGAAATGTAGATTTTTTATTAAAATATTTTAGAGTATAAAATAATATATTAAATTATAAAAATTATGAAACTAGCTAAATTTTAGTAATTAAAGTATTTAAATTCATAATATAAAATATTAAAAAATAATATAAAAAATGCTTGACTACTTTTAAAAGTATGTTAGAATAATTATGTAATTATTCTTAATTACAGCTAATCGAGTATAGATGTAATATCTTAATGAAGAAACCCCCGTAGAAGCATTAAGATAAGTCTATCACTTGTAGGGGTTAAACTAGGATAAATGGTTACAATTTAGAAAAAGACACATAGACTGGTTATCTAAATAGTGATTTATCAATAGGTCTATGGTTAATGTAAATCTACTGAAAAGTAGATTTTTTTATACTTTTGTGGAATTTAATATAATTAAATTAGGAGGTATAATGGATGAATTAAAAATCGTTAAAAATACAAAAAATAATTTATATTCAAGAAAAAATGAGAGTGTAGCCTTTAGATATGATGGTAAATTAATTGATGTACATTCCCAAGGTTTTAATAATCGTCCTTTAGTTATTTTTGAAATAGATGAAAATACATATTATTTTACTATTCGTGGAGCTAAAGAAAATGTTAAAAAATTACCATTTGAAGTGGAAATTAATTTGGATGATGATAAAAATCATAAATTGAGAAAAAATTCTTGAGTTGATACATCAAATATTCATATTATGAAAACAACTGACTTTCATAAAATTTTTAGAAGCACACAGTTTAAAACAATAAATGATTTATCTTCTGATAAGCAATTAGAAATAATTTCATTTGTTTATGCTAATTTATCCATAAATAAATCAACAATGCAAGAAGTTACATTTGATGATGAATTTAAAGCATATTCAAATCTTATAAAAAATAGAAGTTCAGTTGATATATTAAATATTGAAAAATATAATTTTTATCAAGATTTGATATTACATACATTAGCAACAGAAATCATAGATCAGTCTAATACTTGAGAATTATTTTCTCAATTTGCAAATGAAAACTCTATATATCATATACAAGATCTAAAAGAAAAAATGCATCTTTCTTTGATGGAAAAAGGTGTTAGATCAGAATATGCTTGAAGCATTCCATCAATAGCTAGATTGAGTTTAGAAGACTGAAAACAATGAAATTCTCCATATGTAAAAATAGATCAAAATACATCTCAAGTAACTAAATTATCTGCAACTGAATATGTAGATTTTATGAATAAACTTATAGATATTTTAGCTAAACATAATTTTGATATCAATTGCTCTGAAGCTATAAAAAATGGTGAAATAAATATTGATGATTATAGAAATATCAGACTTAATCATATTAATGAAGATAATGAAACAACACAAAAAACAGAAGAAATTGATACTCTTTCACAAGAAGATGAAGCATTAGTTGAAAAGATAAATGATATAGTTGAAGATAAAAGCATTGATAAAGATATCATAGAAATTAATGAAGAAGATGAAACAGAAGAAGAAACTTCTACAATAAAAATGTAGTATAATATAAGTGCAAGTGGTTACTTGCAATAAATTCGCTTTACACTTTAATTTTTATAATATGCATAAAATTAAGAATTTTATTTTCAACTATTCTATAAATTATGTATAATATATTTAATTTATTAATAACTAGCACTGAAGCTAGATTTTTTTTGCAATTTTTTATAATTAAATAATGAAATTTAATAATATAACACAACAACGATTACAATTATTTATCGATGAACTTAATCATAAAGAAGAGATATTTAGATTGGAAATCAGAAAAAAGGAATATCCTAATTGAAAAATAGCTAGAAGATATCATAGAAAATGAGTTACTAGGGATGGTGTTTTTTACTACAACATTACAATGTATGAAATTAAACTTTCTAATGGTAAAATGAAACGATTTATGCATTATCACGATGATATTCTAAAACAAATTTGTAGATATAAATATGATTATCAATTAATGGTAGAGATGTGCTATTCATATTTGAGTAATGCAATTTTAGGAAAATATGATGGTACTAAAATTAGTGCAAATCATATCAAATATTGAATAAATGTTCTTAAGATTAAAGAGAAGATTTATCAAGAAAATGATGAATTAAAAGAGAAATTGCAACTAGAAAAACTCAATGATAATAATGTTCCATTTGAAATAGAATTGGATGATAGCTATAGCAAAATATATCATACATCGCATAGAAATAATCTATGTATGCGACAAGCAACATTACATACAACTTCTAATAGAAAATTAAGCAAAAATGGTGTAGTAATTATTGCAATGGGTAGTGAGAAAAAGCAAAATTCACTACCTTTATTTAGTGATATTTTAAAAGATAATGTATCAAAATTTATTAATAAAAATTCAAATGCTACATATTTAAAAGGTGATGGTGCTAGATTTATTAAACAGATATCATCTGAAGTAAATATACAATTTGTTTTAGATAAATTTCATTTAATCTTTGATTTAAGAAGAGCATTGGGGTATACAAAACATAGTAATAATCCATACAAAAACTACTTTAAAAATTGATATTCAACAACATATAATGCTAGATGATTTGATTTATTTGAATACATTTTTACTAATGGAAATCAACAAGATTTCTATGATTTAATGGTAGTTTTTGAATATGAAATTAATCAAAAAACAGATCTAAATAATGAAATAAAAAGGCAAATTTTTGCATTTGTTAAGTATGTAGAAAACAACAAAAAAGGTATTTGAAATAGCAATGGTGAACTACTAAAAATCAAAAGCTATACAGAGCATTATGTGTATTCAAAATGTAAAAAGCATATCAAAAAACCACAAGCTATATTTGGTTTAGAGATGATTAAATTAAAGATTATGTATGGTAATTT
Organism: Mycoplasma tracheobuteonis; assembly: GCF_054456995.1. Lineage (NCBI taxonomy): Bacteria > Bacillati > Mycoplasmatota > Mollicutes > Mycoplasmatales > Mycoplasmataceae > Mycoplasma > Mycoplasma tracheobuteonis. The sequence goes on from NZ_JBTKTG010000019.1 coordinate 7,540, forward strand.
ACAAAATGGATATTGTACTCTGTTTTACTAGTAAAATAGCACTGATGCAATTTTGCATCAGTAGTGAAGCAAGTTTTTAGCATTTCATATTACTATGTAATATGTTTTTTTGTTGAAGCAATGCTGATGCAAAATTGATGCAGATTTTTAAGTGCTGATGCAGAATGAAGCACTAAAAACCTTAATTCTTTAATTACTTCGTAATTAACAAGATAAAAAAACTGTCCCTTGGTTAAAGGGTGATGCAGTTCTTATCTTGCCTTAAAAGGGCGAGCGCACACACGTGTGTAATTTTTTCTATGAAAAAATTTGATTTGACTTCGTGAAAAAAATGGTGTTTCAGTAAAAAAATTTAGTAAAAACAGTCGGGAATGATGTATAATAATTCTGAAGTAGCTAAATGCTACATACTTAATTTTCACGGTTCCAAACTTTTGAATAAATTATAGTATTTTCAAAGAAAAATAAATTAAATATTATTAAATTTTAGCAAATAAGCTCAAATTATGCTAAAATTATAATCACTATGGAAAAAGATTATTACAAAGTACTTGGAGTTGAAAAAACTGCTACTGAAAAAGAAATAAAAACAGCATATAGAAAATTAGCTATGCAATATCACCCAGATAAACTTAAAGATGGATCAAGCGATGAAAAGATGAAAGAAATCAATGAAGCTTATCAAATTCTTTCTGATCCAGAAAAGAGAAAAATTTATGATATGCATGGAGCTGATGCAGCTAATGGAAATTATGCTGGTTTTAATGGTCAATATTCAGGTGGTTTTAACGCAGGTGATTTCCAAGACATTTTCGAAAATATATTTAGTTCATTCAGTGGTGGAAGAGCTAGAAGAGGCGCTTCCCGCTCTATGAAACAAAAGGGGGATGATTATAATTCTGTTTTAAATGTTTCATTTATGGATGCGATTCATGGAACAACATTAAAGCAAAAATTGGATAAATGAGAACTATGTTTACACTGTGGTGGAACTGGTGCGGAAAGTAGTTCAGATATCACAACATGTAGTGAATGTAAAGGACAAGGAACTACAACAAGAGTAGTGGATGGATTCTTTGGGCAACAAATGGTACAACAAGCTTGCCGTACATGTGGTGGAACAGGAAAAATGATTAAGAATAAATGTACTCACTGTAAAGGTGAAAGATACCTTAAGGTACAAAAAACAGTTACTATTAAGGTTCCTGAAGGAGCTAATACAGGTCTTACATTAAAATTAACAGGATACGGAGCACCAGGCCAAAATGGTGGAGAACCAGGTGATATGTTAATTCATGTTCAAGTATTGGAACATAAATATTACAAGAGAGATGGTTTAGATCTTTATTTAGATTTTCCGGTTTCATTTATAGATATAATGCTCGAAAATAATGTTAAAGTTCCTACACCTTGAGGTGATGTATCGATTAAACTTAAAAAGAGTTATAGTGATGATAAACTTATTAAAGTCCCTCAAAAAGGTGTGAAATATAAAGATGCCCAAGGTGATTTACGTCTAAATATTAAGGTGATTGTTCCTGATTTAGACAGAAAAGATCGCAAGGCTATTCAAGAAGTGATTGCAAATACAAGTGATAATTCTAATGAAAAATTTGTTAATAAAGTAAATATGGGGTAATAGACCGAATGTTGTGTAATCACCTTCGTAAATAGAAAGGTGATTTTTT
>NZ_JBTKTG010000020.1:0-7832 GCF_054456995.1 Mycoplasma tracheobuteonis
GCTCTATATTGTGGGGCTGTTCATTTTTTATACCTTTAAAACTTGGAAACACAGGTTATTAATTCGAATTCCATAAAAAAATGTCTAGGATTTTACCTAAACATTTCACTAAAATTTAACACCTAACGTTTTGATTTATCGTATGGTATACCAGCAGCGGCTGGCCCTGAATTCGTTTTTGATGTAAATATCATTATTACAAGTGTTACAGCATATGGTACTGCTTTCAATAAGTCAGCATATTGTGGTGAATCCAAGAATTGAATACCATAATATGAGAATGACATCATTAATGAGAATAATGCAGTTACTATCAATGATATAGAAATTCTTCATCTTGAAGTAATCATAATAGCTAATGCTAAATATCCATATCCATTTACTTCTTTAGTTAATGAGAACTCTGAAGTATTAATTACAGCAAAGAATGTCCCTGCTAAACCAGCGATAGCACCCGCTAAAAGAACAGCTTCTCATTTAATTTTATTAACATTTATACCTGCAACATCGGCAGCTTGTGGATTTTCACCAATTGCTCTAAATCTTAAACCTCATCTTGTTTTTCTTAGTGCGAATCAAGAAATGGCAATCACTATAATTGATATAAATGTTTTGAATGATAAAATGTTACCATAATTTGTCAAACTTGGCTCATATGCAAGTTCATTTCTTCCTCTTAATTGAACAAAGACCCCTCCACCTTGAAGTGTAGTTAAAACCAAAATAAGAATTGAAGCAATACCTGCTGCAAAAACATTTATTGCAAAACCAGAAATTGTTTGATCAGCTTTTAATTTGATTGTTGCGAAACCAAATAATAAAGAGAACAACATTGTCATTAACACACTTATGATAGTTAACGGAATTTGTCAATAAGGAGATTTAGAAAGGGAGTCAGGATCATTTGGATCAAAAATAATATCTGACACAATTACTGATCCCACTAAATACATTATAGCTCCAAAAATTATAAAACCATTGATAGCTATGTTAACTATTCCTGCTCTTTCTGAAAAAATACCAGAAATTGTTCCTAGCATTAGAACACAGAAAAAGAATACAGCGAAAACAATTATAGTTTCCATTAGATTTCTTCTCCTTTCTCGTCTAAAATAGGTGTATATTTCAGAACTATGCTTTCATATGGTCTCTTGAAGTATTTAGAATGAAAATCGTTGAAAATTTTATTTTTTAATGCTTTATAAATTTGTTTTCTATTTCTCTTTTCAGCTTTGTAAGCATTTTGTGTTTCAACAACATTATTAAGTCCTAAAGAATCTCTTTTTCTTAATAATTCGAATTTTAATCTAGAAATTTCATCATATACTTTCATTTTATCTTGAACATCATAATTCTTCATAGATAATATCAGATTAGATACTTTATCTTCATATTGTTTTTGAAGTGTTTTATATTCTTTTATCTTATCTTTGTTACCAATACGTGCTATTTTCTTAGATGCACTATATGTAGTATTATGAATTTTTTGGTATTCCGCAGAATATTTTGAGCTATATTCGCTAAGAATTTCATTTACTTCTTTGTAATATTCATATTTAGCTTGTTTTCTTTCGATTTTATCATTTGCTTTAGAAACAGCTTCATTGTATGCATTTTTCACATCTTTTAATCCCTTATCTTTATTTTTCTTAATAAGAGAAATTTGATTTAAAACCATTTTTTTATTATTTTCATATTCTTTATCAAATCTTATTTTGTTTTCTTTTATAAAGTTAATATATTTTGGATTTTTTAGATAATTTTCTTCTTTATGCTCTTCTAATCATTTACTTGTTAAAAATGCTTTTTCTTTATCTCAACATTTAGTTTTATGTGATTTCTTAACTAAGTTATGATAAATAGCAAAATTTTGTCAATACTCTTTATGGAACATTAAAACAATTTGTTTTTTGAAGAAATCTAATGGTCTAAAATTGTAGAACATCATTGATAATGCAGCCATGAATATAATTAATCCAGTGATTATTGGGTAAAAGTCTTTTGCAATACCTCTAGCAGATTGGAAACTAGCTGAAGCTGAATTTAAGAATGCATATAAAATTGATGTTGCAATCGTACCAATTGGGTTATTTAGTGCAATAAGTGCGATAGCGATACATTCAAAACCAATATTTAATGGTATAGCCGGTGAAACATTAATCTTTTTAGTTTGAATTATTATGTAGTAGAAACCAGCTAATCCAGCTAAAGCCCCTGATGCTGCCATTATACCTATAGTAACTAATTTTTCATTAATTCCAACATATTCGGCATTTGATCTATTTAATCCAACCATTTTGATTTTATATCCTAAGGTTGTTTTTGAATAAATAAATCAAATTACTAGAGTAATTAATATTACAAATGCTATTCCAAAATAAATAAATTTGTTTACTAAATCATCTGAAATAACAATACTTCTTGTTCCGAATGGTGAAAATAATCATTTTTCAGCTTCTGCTGATCCTTCGGGAAAGAACATGTAGTTAGTACTTGTAAATAATCAAATAGAAACGAATGTTATTATTCAATTAATAAAAATTGTTGAAATAACTTCATGGACATTGAAAAATGCTTTCAAGAAACCAGAAACCGCACCGGTTACAGCACCTATTATAATGAATAATAAGAACATACCTACAAAGTATGATGGTGAAATTTGATTCATAGGTATTCTTGCTGAAATGATTACCGCGAAGAATACAACACCTGGTAAAAGCATTTGACCAGGGACACCAATATTAAATAGTCCAGATTTAAATCCTATAGCTACTGCTAAACCAGAGAATGCAAAAACTAAGAAGAATATTAATGTATTTTTGAAAACTTCCGGTTTTGATGCAAACGAAATAACATCAGAGAAGAAAGAGAAAAATCCTATTTCTCCACCTGTCGAACGACCAATTAAGAAATATAAAATATTTGCTAGGAATAATCCTATAAGAACAGCTCATAGAGATGAATATAATTTTCTTCTATTTTTTACTTTATCATCAAACATGAAAAATCTCTTTGTTTTATCAACTGTTGATATAGTTGCTTTTAGAAATTTATTTTGTTTTTTAGATACAACTTCAGTCATTATTTATCACCTCCTTTGTGTGCCATATATAATCCAATATCTGTACGTGTTAAATCTTTTGCATCTTTTAATGCAACGATTTCTCCTGTATTTAAGACAGCAATTCTATCCGCTAAAGCTAATACTTCATCTAATTCATAAGAAATAAGTAAAATAGCCTTACCAGATTCTTTTTCTTTTAAAATTCTTTCGTGAATATTTTTAATAGCCCCGACATCTAATCCACGTGTTGGTTGGAGAATTAATATGAAATCATGTGGGGAGTTCATTTCTCTACCAACAATAAATTTTTGTTGGTTTCCACCAGAAAGAGAACGTGATTGGGAATAACCATTTCTAGCACCGCGAACATCGTATTTTTCGATAATTTCTTTTGTTTCTTTTGAAATTGGTTTTGCCTTAAAAATACCAAACTTATTATATTTTTTGTCTCATAACCTACGTAGTGTAGTATTTTCTTTAATTGTATAATCTAAAGCAAGACCATGCTTATGTCTGTCGCTTGGTATAAAACTAAATCCTAATTCAGAAATTTCTTTTACACTAAGCTCGTGTAATTTGATAAAGTCATCTTCGTTGCGAGATACTTGTTTTACAAAATTATTTTTGCTATAGATAAATAATAATGCAATTAGATTTGCAAATAAAGCCACACCTAAAACTAAAAGAGATATTAATAGTGGCGATATCGCACTTGCATGTTTAATTATAGCGACAATATTAATAACAAATGAACTAATAAATACAACAGCGAATGATACCGGAATAAATAACTGATTAATATTCTTTGCTAATGTTTTAGTAACAAATGATATATATAAGGTTAATGACATTAAAATTAATGAAATAACACCAAATGTTAATGTTGCTATTAATAATCCATTAGAACCTATTATGCTTGCGATAGATAGCGCAGTGAATAAGAACACTAATGAAATTGATCATAAAACTATAGGTTTATAGTTTTTAAACAATAAATGAGCTAATTTTTTAGATTTAAATAAAGTTTGGGGTGAATTTTCATCTATTTTTTTCTTTGAATTAAGTTCAATATTTCTGTAAATTTCTATTATTTTATTTCCAAATAAATTAATCATTAGAACAATAAATAAAATTCCAGCAAATAAGAAAGAAAAAGCACCTAAAATTAATAATATTGTATGTTGTGAAGCATCACTTATTGGTGAGAAAATAAATGTTAAACCTAAATATGCCAAGAATAATGCCATTAATGTTAATGAAATATCCTTAATTTTTTTCTTTTTATAGATTTCTTTAGATTTTTCTTGAACAAATTCAGTCTTTTTTAATAAGACTTCACCATTTAATGGTTTCATCATTCCACTTACAACATATTCTAAATCATGTTGCCCGTTGCCTTCTACTCCAGCAATAGCTACAATTTCTCCACGTTTAACATCTAGAGATAAATTGTGTAAAGGTTTTTCACCATTTGTTGTTATATTTTTTAAACTTAAGATAACCTCATTTTTAGAAGTATCTGTATATTCATTTCTGGCGATTTCTACTTCTCCGCCAACCATACGATTTGCCATTTCAGAAATCGACACATCAGCAACCTTAAAGTTACCCATCACTTGACCATGTCTTAGAACTGTAGCATTGTCAGCAACTTCTTTAATTTCTGCTAATTTATGCGAAATAAATAAAATTGTTTTTCCTTGCTCTCTGAAAAGTTTAAATGTATTTAGAAGACCTTGAATCTCCTGATCTGTTAAGACAGCTGTAGGTTCATCAAAAATAAGAATTTCTGAATCACGATAAAGCATCTTCATAATTTCAACTTTTTGTTGAGTAGCAACTGTTTCTTTTCCTGTCAATTTATTTAAATCAAAATGTAAATCAAACATTTCTTGAATTGTTTTGATTTTTTCAATTGCAGGTTTATAGTTTATAACTCTTGAATATTTGTTATAGTCTTCTGAACCTAATACAATATTTTCAAGATTCGTATAAACATCAACTAATTTGAAATGTTGGTGCACCATCCCGATACCAAGTTTATTAGCATCATTAGGCCCTGAAATCAACACTTCTTTATCGTTCACTTTTATAATTCCTTCATCCGGCTCATAAAGACCGAACAGAATTGACATTAATGTACTTTTCCCAGCACCATTTTCTCCGATTAAGGCATGGATAGTACCTTTTTCGACAGAAAACGAAACATCTCTGTTCGCTTTTATAGAACCAAAAGATTTAGAAATATTTATGAACTCAATAGCATTTTTTGCAGTTGTTTTCATATTCCTCTCTCCTTGGATAAAATAAGTTTTATTATTTAAGAAAATTATACTATAAGATAATAAAAAATAATTTTTTATCTCTACAAATTAGTATTTATAAATAATACACTATTTATTCCATTTTTTCTCTAAATAAAGTCAAAAAGCCTTAATAAGGCTTTTTTGAGATTATTATTTTGCAGATGCTAATGTATTAACTGCTGCAGCAACAGTGTTTGCAACAGCTATACCTGTAACTGTTGAAACTGCAGGAGTATTAGGAGCTGTAGAATCTGTGTCCACAAAATCTAATATTTCTTTTGTAGCATTTCTAAATTCAGTTTCATATTTTTGTAATTCTTGGTTTACGAAATTTCTTTGTTCTTCATTGCTTATTGTGCTTGGTGCATATGAAACTCATCCTTGAGCTAATGAACCGTGAATTCCTGTTAAATCGTCTTTAAATAAACCTTGTTCATTTAATCCGAACATTGTATATAGAAGAGCATCATAAACTGATTTACCTATATTTTTAGTAATTGATGAGAAGAATCTTCCTTCTTGTCCAGGGAAAGCTTTAGATTGGTCAGCATCAACCCCGATAATTAATGTATCACTGTTTTTTGCTGTCAATTCATCTAATACAACAGATGTTGCTGTTCCAGCAACTGGTAAAATAACTTTTCCGCCTAAACCAATTGTTTCTAAAACAACTTGTTTCATTGTGTTATTATTATCGAAACCAGCTTTTACATTAATAGCATTTGTTTTAGCTGGTAAAGGAATTGAAACTTTTGCATTATTAGTTTTATCATATTGATAAATACCTTTTACATAACCATTAATGAAAGCAGTAACTCCTGTATAATCTCCACCACCAAATGTTGTTGTTTTTAAATTATTTGTTGAGTATTTTGCTAAATATGATGCAACTGCTTGACCAACGATGTAGGCAGGTTCTTGAACTTTATATTCAAGGCAATAACAGTTTTTAAATGTTTTTCCAGCTTCTGTTAATTGACTTTGATCTAATGAATAGTCAATTCCTATAATTTTAACACCTTTTTGATTTAACTCAGCAGCATGTTCGTTTATGTATTTAGGCAATTCTTCACTGTGTTTGTATCCTGATAAAATTCAAAGTTGAATCCCTTGTGATAAAAGTGAATTATATGTAGTTTCAAGTGGTTGAGATTGATCAGGCTCAATAGGTCTGATAGTCATGCTCTTTCCAGCTTTTTTAACTTGATCGTAAACTGTTAAAACACTTTCTCATGCAGATTGGTTAAATGATTTATCTAAAACATTCGCTGATTCTGTTACTAATGCAACAGTTGGAATAGATTTAGCTTCCTTAATCTTAGCTTCAATATCTTTTTCTACAATTTGACCATTTGTAATACGTTTACTTGGTTCAATGTATTTTGCGGGTTTAGATTCGCTATTACATGATACAGCAGCAACTGGTAATGCAATAGCAGAAATTCCTACAACTGTAATTAATAATGATTTAATTTTTTTCATAATTCTCCGATATAAAATTAATTAATTAATTTTTCGAACAAATCATTAATTTTTTTAGTACTAATTTGTTCCGCTAATATTATATTAAATTAGGCTAAAGATAATATAAAATGTGGAACAGCATAATATTTTGTTCCACATTTTTAAAAATAAGCCTTTTTTAAGCTTTTTGTAAAATTTTTTTATTTAAATTCCAGCTTTTTTAGTTATTTAAATTTAGCTTTTTAAGCCTAAAAATAAGGTATTTTTGATATTTTTTTGTTTAAAAAAGAAAAACCTCAGTATTTTGAGGATTTCTAATGATTAAAATTGGTATTTTTCTGGGTGTTTTTCTTGCATTAATTTAATGAATTCTTTTTTGTCCATTTCACCATATTTTTCCATTAATTCAACGCATTCATCATATTCTTGCATTGCTCAAGTAACATCTTCAAACCCATCAACTGAAGTAATTCCTTCACGTTTTCAGTTTTTGTATGTAGAGAAGAATGTTTTAACTGTATCTAGAAATGGTAAAGGAAGATCTTTTAATGATTGAATGTGATCTAATCTGTAATCATCAGCGTGTACTGCGATTAATTTAGTATCAGTTTCACCATCATCAATCATTTTCATAGCTCCGATAATACGAGCATTTAATGAAACACCTGGCATAAATGTTTCTTCTGAGTATAGAAGAACATCAAGTTCATCACCATCTCAATCTAAAGCATTTGGCACAAAACCATAGTTACATGGGTAAACAAAATCTCCTCTTAGTATTCTGTCTACTTCTATTTGTTTGGTTTTTCTATTGTATTCATATTTGATTCTTGAATTCTTTTGAATTTCAATTTTTACTTGGATTTCTTTTTGCATATTTAAATAGTAACACAATGAATAAAAAAAATCAAAAAAATTATTTGAAAAATTGTAAAATAAGCTTTATTTTGTCACCCCTAGAGTAGATAGAATAGAGTAAAATATAGGTGATATTTATT
>NZ_JBTKTG010000021.1:0-6238 GCF_054456995.1 Mycoplasma tracheobuteonis
ATCTGGTATAAAAGCCAGATATTTTAGTGTTGCAATGGAAATTGCATTTTAGTATATCTGACTTAGGCCAGATATTTTTGTGTTGCACTGGAGATTACACTCCAGAAAATTGTCAACACACTATGTTGACAATTTTTATTTTATTGTGCTAGTTCTTTACCATTTACACGATTTCTTTGCATATCTATTTCGGTAATTTCAGCTTTTAGTATCATTCCAGGATAATATTGATCAAAAATTGTATTTCCACTTTCTAGGTTTAAATTTGAAACATGGATAAATAAGCTTTGTTTAATTCCTATATACATAAACACACCAAAATCAGTAATGTTTTCCACAGTTCCAGAAACAACTGAACCTATGGCTAAGTCTTCAACGTTTGTAATACTGTCTTTTAAGATAAATCCTTGCTTATTATCAAGAATCTTTTTAGTAGGTGTTGCAAATGCTTGTAAAATAAGTTCAATTAAGTACTTATCAGAGTTATATTTTTTGACTAATTCCCCTACACTCAAGGCAGAAACATCAATTCCATCATCAGAAAGTTTTAAATTATAATCATTTATAATGCTTTGCGCTAGAGCATATGACTCAGGGTGGATAATTGTTTTATCTAAGAAATTATCTGATGTAAATATTCTTAAGAAACCTATGCATTGTTCAAATGTTTTTTCACCAATACCTTTGATGTTTTTGAGTTCAAATCTAGAATTAAAGCTTTTATCTGCTTTATCATTACGATATTCAATTATATTTTCAGCATTCTTTGGACTAAGACCTGCTATGAAAGTTAAAATATGCTTAGTAGCAGTGTTTAAATCAACTCCAACTTTGTTTACAACTTTTTGTACTTTGAAATCTAAATAGTGTTCTAATTCTTTTTGATTTACATCGTGTTGATATTGTCCTACACCAATTGATTTAGGATCTATTTTAACAAGCTCATTTAATGGATCTAGGAACTTACGTCCTATGTTAATAGCACTACGTTCTTCAACATGTAAATTAGGGAATTCTTCAATCGCTAATTTAGAAGCTGAATACACACTAGCACCAACTTCAGATACAATTGCATATTTAACATTTAAGTTATTTTTCTTAATTAAGTTAGCTATAAACATTTCTGTTTCTCTAGAAGCTGTCCCATTTCCAATAACCACAATATCAATATTGTGTTTTTTGATCATATCTAATGTAATTTTATTTGCTTGTTCAATTCTTTCTTGAGGTTTATTAGGAAAAATTTTATTAATTTCTAGAACATCACCATTTTCATTTAAGGCAGCTAATTTACATCCATTTACAAATGCAGGATCAATTGCTAGAATATTGTGTCCTGAAATAGCTGGAGCAAGTAATAATTTTTCAACAGAATTGGCGAAAATTTGAATACTTGAAGCTTCTGCTTTAGCAAATAAATCACCAAATATTTCTCTTTCTACACTTGGTAAAATTAAACGTTTTAACGAATCTTTTACAGCATCAATAACGTTATCTTTGTTCTTTCTAGTTTTATCAATCTTCTTAAGTATAATCGTTTCTAAAAAGCCTTCGTTATAGGTAAAAGTAACTTTTAATACACCTAATTTTTCACCACGATTTATCGCTAGAACATTATGATTCTTAATATATTTAATTGGAATAGAGTAATCATAATAATTCTTAAATTTAAGTCCTTCATCTTCAACTTTTGGATTTTGTTTAGTTACAATACTTCCAAATTTAGCGATATCTTCTTTGATTTTTGCTCTGATTTCAAAGTCTTGTGAAATTCATTGAGCTATGATGTAATTAGCTTGCTCCAAGGCGAATTCGACATTAGGAACTTGCTCGCTAAGATATTTTTTAGCTTCTCTTTCTCTATCAAAGTTAGGATTTTTATTTTCAAAAATACTTTTAGCTAGTGGTTCAAGTCCTAAAGCAATAGCTTTAGAAGCTTTTGTTACTTTTCCTACTTTAAATGGTTCGTATAAAGCTTCTAGATCACTTTTAACACTTGTAGCAAGTATTTTTGCTTCTAATTCTTCAGTTAATAAGTCTTTTTCTTTTAATATTTTAATAATCGCTTGTTGTCTTTCAAGAAGTTCGTTTTTATATTTGAATAAAGCTTCTATACGGTAGATTTGTTCTTCATCAAGTCCACCTGTTTTATCTTTTCTATAACGTGAAATGAAAGGAACTGTTGCACCTTCTTGCATCATTTCAAGAACCACATCAACTTGTTTAGATGTGATGTTTAATTCTTGAGCAACTAATTCTATTGCTTGTGTATCCATTATATCCTCCTAGATTTTAGATATAAAAATCATACATATATTATTCAATATATGTATGAGATTTTTTATTTATTTTCGTGTTCTTTTTCTTTATTTGGAGTAGTTATCATTTGAGCTCTATAGTTTTTAAATCCAATAACTTTAGTTACAAATGGGTTAACAAATTTCTTAGTTGAACCTTGTACTAATAAGTAGAATACAGGAGCTAAACAATCTCCTAAAACCATAGCAATTGTTCCATAAACGATAGAATCTCATAATAATGAACTGTCTTTTAAGACTGCTACTGTATCAGCATCTAATGAACCTTTTTGTACTTTGAAATCTTTAAGTACTTTAATAACATTTGGATCAAATCCAAGGTTAGCACCATTTTTCACAAGTTGTGACCCTGTTACTTGAACAAAATGTTCTGAGTTTCCTTCAAATAATAGAATTGGGAATTGTTGAGCTAAACCTCTAGCAGGGTTAATAGCAGCTGATCCCCCTAAAAGTCCCATTCAAACGCTAAGTGAGATTACAAACATAATTAATAAATCACGATATTTATTGTTAATGTTAGGCGAGAAAATCGGGAATAAAAGAATTGAAGTCATAACTAACTCAACAAAGAAAATTCATACTGAACCAGCAGCTAGTAATTGTCCTCTGCTTGCATTTGAGTAGTCAAGGAATGATTTATTAGCAGCGTTAATAGCTGTAATAGGCGCATTAGAAATGTAGTGACTTGGAGCTGATGCTTTACCTAATCCATAAATAATAGCACCTGCAGCAATCGCACCTAATGCTTGAATAAAAATCTTGTATGAAGCGTATCATCCATTATTACGCCCATTTAAGTAACGATAAATAGTTACTGATGGGTTTAGATCACAACTTCAACGTAGGAATAAGAATAAACACACTCCTACAACAATAAATCCTGCATAAAATCCAACGATAATTGGGTGAAGTAAATATTCTTCTGCAGTATATCCTGATGATGTATAAATTGATACACCAGCAAGTCCTAATGAAATTAAAATTGTTCCGAAAAATTCTGCAAGACCATGTACGATTCATGTTCTAACATCGGCAGGTTTTTCAGCATCACCACGTTCTGTAGCTTTTAATTTAATAAAGCTAAATAGTTCTTTAAAGAAACTTCTAACAGCTGCTAGAGGGTTCTTTTTTGATTTAGTAGTATTCTGGTCTACAGTAGATAATTTATTATCCATTTTGTATTTTTCCATTCTCTAGAACTCTAAGAGCTTTTGAGAAGTCTCCTTTTTCTGCATTATCAGCATTTTCTAATGTAGCCAATGCAATTTGGCTTAATGCTAAATCTGTTAAGTAAGCTTGGTGAGAAGTAATTAAAACATTATCCATTTCAATTAATTCTTTTCATTCTGGATCCATAGCTTTTAATTCAGTTATACGTGCTGAAACGTCTTCGTAAAATCTACCTTCTTCTCTTTCAAGAACATCAGTAGCAAATCCACGAACTTTTCCTGATTTTAGACCGTTAAGCATTGCTTTAATATCAACGATTTCGCCTCTGGCTGTATTAACTACAATTACTCCTTCTTTCATTGTTTCAATAGCAGCATCATCAATTAAATATCTTGTAGATGGTAGAAGTGGACAGTGAATTGAAATAAAATCACTTTCTTTAAGTAATTCGTTTAATGAAACGAACTCAAATCCAAATTGTTCTGCAAGTTGTGGGAAGTTATCTCTTGCAAAAGCATCAAATACTAAAACTCTAGCTCCAGTTGCTTTAGCAATTCTAATAAATGTTTGTCCAATTTTTCCTGAACCAATAACACCAATTGTAGAGTTACCAACACATTTTCCATCAAGTCCATTTAATGAGAAGTTGTATTTTTGAACTCTTGCGTTAGCAACAAGTAAGTTTCTGTTTAAGGCTGATAAAGTTGCGAAAGCAAATTCACCAATACTTTCAGCTGAATAGTTGAAGATTCTAAACACTTCAATTCCAAGTTCGTTTGCTTTCGCAACATCAATCTTGTTGTATCCCATTGATCTTTGGAATCAGTATTTAACACCCATTTTAGAAAGAACTTCTAAAATAACCTTGTCTCCATATGTGTTTACGAATCCACAAACTGCATCATAACCTTGAGCTAATTTAACTGTGTCAAGGTTTAAATTTTCTTTAAAGAATGTAATTTCGTGTCTTCCGTTGTTATATTTTTCAAATGATTTAACATCATAGTCTTTCGAATCAAAGAAAGCTATTTTCATAATTTCTCCTATGATAATATTTAAAGTTTATTTTGTGTATATTATATTATTTTAGATTAAAATAGAAAACAATTAAAACTACTATATTGTAGCTGTAAAAGTTTTGAAAATAGGCGTTTTTTCCAATTTTTGTTCATAATATAAAAATTTAATTTATATTATGGAGGTAAATATGAATGATTTATTATTTTATGCATCAAATAAGTGCAAAGGAGATTCTTATTTAATCTTTAAGGAAGTTAAAAATTGAAAAGAAGTAAGTCGCAAGCAATTACTTCAATGAAAACAATTATATGAAGAATTTGGAGCAAATTACTACACCATTTTAGATGAAAACTATCCAAGTGATTTTAATATTTTAAGATATCCACCATACGTTATTTACTACAAAGGAAATGAAAAACTCTTAAAGCAAAAACATCGTCTTTACTTGATTAATGAAATCAATAGCCCTATGACACAGGAATATATACAATCTAATCTACTTACATTAATTCATGGTTCGGTATTAGTAACTAATGATTATGAAAGTGAAAAGGAAATCGTTGACCTCTTTAGAAATAATGGTGGACGAATCATCCACATCTTAAAGCAAGGTCTAGATAGAACTGATTATAGGGATGTTAATTTAAATAACGAGTTATTTGTAAGTCAATATCCATTAGGTACTCATCCAAAAAGACACTATTTTAAGGAGGCTAATATAATTGCTTCTATTTTAGCAACTCAAATTATTGCCTTTTCTTTAGAACCTAATTCTAAGGCTTTTAATTTAATCAATTATTTCAATGATATAGGCAAAGAAATAAATTGTTTTCCAAGTACCCAAGCCAATGATGGTAATGATATCTTGATTAAAAGTGGTGCAAACTATATTACAATGATTTCAGAATGCATACCAATTTAAAACGAAAAAATGTGCTGATTAGAGCACATTTTTATTTAATATATTAATTTTGTTTTTCAGGGTATACTGAAACATACTTTCTGTTTCTTCTGCTTTCGTATTTTACATAACCATCGATTTTTGTAAATAAAGTATCGTCTCCACCACGACCAACATTTAATCCAGGGAAGATTTTTGTTCCTCTTTGTCTGTAAATGATTGATCCAGCTGTTGCGAATTGTCCATCACCTAACTTAGCACCTAAACGTTTTGAATGAGAATCACGTCCGTTACGTGTAGATCCACCGGCTTTCGTGTGTGCCATAGTCTAATTAACCTGCAATTCCTGTAATTTTAACACGTGTATATGGTTGACGATGTCCAAGTTTTCTCTTGTGAGTAGATTTCGCATTGTGACGATAAACAACGATTTTCTTTGCTTTACCTTGTTTTTCGATAGTTCCTGTTACGACTGCACCTTCTAAGTATGGTCTACCAATTTTGTCATCAATAAGTAAAACTTTATCAAATTTTACTTCTGAGTTTTCTTCACCTTCGATTTTTTCGATGAAGATTGTTTGACCTTCTTTAACTAAAAGTTGTTTCCCACCTGTTTCGATAATTGCTAACATGCAATACCTCCAAAATAGTGGCTCGTCTTTAAGGTGGCTTATGCACTTAATAAAACCTCTTCAGTACGGTTACTTGAAGTAACATGCTTATTATACCCTCTTCTTAAAAAATAAAAAGTTAAAAAAGTATGTAATTTTCAAGGTATAGAATAAGCTCTATTTTGTCACCCCTTGAAATAAGATTTATTTTGTCACCC
>NZ_JBTKTG010000022.1:0-6040 GCF_054456995.1 Mycoplasma tracheobuteonis
ATTTTACTCTATTCTATCTACTCTAGGGGTGACAAAATAGAGCTTATTTTACAAAAATAAAAAGTTAAAAAAGTATGTAATTTTCAAGGATTCTTGGAGCATTTTTTTGATTATTGTCTCATTTATATTCTGATTCTTTTGTTTTGTAGGAACCGGATGTTGATTTAAAAGCTTTGTATAAACTTACAAAATGACCTATAGTAGTAGCTAATGCACCAGCTATCGTTAAAACAGCAGTTATTCCAAAACCAGGAGTTACATTTTTAAGATCACTTACTTTTACTTTTTGTAGCTCATTTAACGTCATATCACCTCCTTTCAATATATAAATTATTTTTGATAAGAAGTGGACAAAAAAAGAACAATAGCAAGCTATTGTTCAACAAATTCTGTATTGAATG
Organism: Mycoplasma tracheobuteonis; assembly: GCF_054456995.1. Lineage (NCBI taxonomy): Bacteria > Bacillati > Mycoplasmatota > Mollicutes > Mycoplasmatales > Mycoplasmataceae > Mycoplasma > Mycoplasma tracheobuteonis. Next base: position 402 of record NZ_JBTKTG010000022.1, read on the forward strand.
AACCAGTAACATTTCTAACTGCTACTGTTGAAACTCAAATATTTGGATCGACTATTTTAAGGTCTTCCATTATATTTTTAGTTTCTAACAATAATGCAACTGTTTCAATTTTATATGAGTATTTCCCTGTGTATCCTGATTTGAATCTAACAATTCTATAACTGTGTCAGTAATTAATAAGTTTAAAGTAAGCAATAACTTTTTCAGGTTCACTTGAAATAATTGTAAGTTTAACTTTTTTGTATTTTGGATATAGAAGACTAACGACAAAGTTTGTCACAAGTAAGTAAGCATACGTTGAAAGTTCTCTCATTCCAAAAATTTCACCATTAACATTTGGTCTTACAAAACCATAAATAATTAAGAATGCACAAGCAGTAAAGAAAGCAACTGTAGCTAAGATACCACCTACACTCTTCTTGTATTTAGTTGAGAAGAAGTAAGCAATAATATCAGTTCCTCCAGTTGAACCACCTGCTTTTCAAGATAAAGCAATTCCAACACCAATAAAAGCTGCTCCAATGCATCCATATAAAAGTATTGGTCAAGTTTGTCCTGTAGCATATCATACTAATTGATTTGTTTGTTCTAAAGTTAATGAAGATAAAGCTGATTGAGGAATAGTGGTATCTAGTTTAACACCATTTTCTAAATATTTAAAAACACTATCTAGAGCTACTGAAGCAGAAAATTCTTTTGGAAGATTATCTGTTTTTTCAAATACTCTAAAATCATTTGCTGTAGGGTTATAAGCTAATTTAAAGTCACTATAATCATTATGAACGAAACTTATTTTTTCAAATAAGAAGACGTGAACATCATGTTGAGTAAATATGAAGTTAGTCACTTGTAGGAAGAGCATGAATACTAAAGTATATATTAGGAAGCTCTTTTTGACTTTTCTTCAATATATTATAAACAGTGGGACATTGCAAGCAAAATAAATCAAAGCAAAGTAAGAACGAAGTACAGGGAATAAGTATTGTAGAATGGTTGGTATTCCTGTTATACCAGAAGGGATTGTATCTGATTTAGCTAAGAAAATATGAATACCAAAGTTAAATACAAATGCTGCTCAAAAAAGTAAGAAAATCTTAAATCAATTTCTTTTTATACGTTCTTTAATTGTTAATTTAGTATTCTTAGTGTTATTTAATAGGTATTTACCCATTTTATATTTTAAATATTCTTCTTCATTAATAACTTTTTCAGTGCTGATTAATGAGGTAGAATTGTCGTTAACAACTGTATAAAAGTCGTTATTATTAACTTTTCTATTTACCATCTCTTTTCATATTTTTTTACGCATTTTTTCGTTTGAAGTAGGATATTTAAATTTGTGCTTGTTTTCGCCTGAATTTCCTTGTTTTTTCATTGCTTAATTTTACAACATTTTAAAAAGAAAAATCATAGTTTTTATAACTATGATTTAGGCATTTTTAACTTTTTCTTGTTTTTCTTTGATTATTTCAATTATAGTTGTTATTACAATTGTAAGGATAATAAGTATCACTCCTAGGAAGACAGAAACATCAGCGAAATTGAATGTTCCACGGTCAAATCAAGGAATATAGAATTCGTCTTTTACATAGCCACTAAAAGCAATTCTATCAGTCGCGTTTCCGATATCTCCTGCTAGCAAGATACCAAACATTGCACTATATATTAAAATGTATTTAGAAGGGTAGAAAGGTACCAAAAGAATTAGTGCAGCAATTATAAAACTAACAACTTGAATAAAGGTAATACTATCAGTACTTAAGAAAGTAACTCCTTTATGTCAAATACTTCTAATTCCTAGTACTCCACCAAAATTTAACCATTCATTTGTAGAAGGATAAATTCTTTCAGGATAGACATTTTGACCATTTAATTCTCAAGAGGTTTTTCCTGCTTGTTCCATAGCATTTACATCTACATGATAGAATAAAAGGGTTTTTGTAATCTGGTCTATAGCAAAGAAAATAAAGAATGTGCTTAAGAGAATAATGTATCCAGCTAAAACTTTACGTCAGTTATTCTTGAGATATACTTTATATTTTTGGCATCAAGTTTTTACTTTACTCATAACATTATTCTACTATTTTAGAAATTATTTCAAAACAAAGAGGACATAAGTCTTGGTGCATTTCTTTTTCTTCAAAGTGATTTCAACATCTAGCACACTTAACTGAATCAAATTTTTCAAGTCTTAATTCATCTCCTGGAAGTACTTTTCCAACCATTAGAAGTGTTTTTAAATCAAGTGAATTAATAAAATCTGATTGAGAAGGTAGGATTAAAGCAACTTCATTTGAACGCTTAATCATACCACTCTTAGTAGCTTCATCAATTAGAACATTAATTTTACTACGTAATTCAAAGAATTCGTTAAATTGTTCTAGCACTGCATTATTAACTTTAATATCTTTATTAAATGTTTCAAACATAATTGATTCAGCTTTATTTGTTTTATTAAAGTGCATATAAGCTTCTTCAATAGTTGTAGGTAATATTGGTGCTAATGCTAATAATAAGAAATCTAAAATTTCGTATAAGTTGGCAAGTACCATCATTCTTTCTGAATCATTAAATTCTCTGATGTATAAGATATCTTTTGTTACTGAAAGATAAAATGCAGATAGGTCGACAATATAGTTATTGATTAACTTAATAACATTGATGAATTTATATTCGTCATAAGCATTAAATACATCTAATTTAAGTTTATTTAGTTGTTCTTTAATATATAAATGAATTCCAGTTCTTTCGGTATTAGGATTGTATTCATAACCATCTAGGTTACCTAAAATAAACTTAATTGTGTTACGTATCTTACGGTAAATTTCAGTATTTTGGTCTAAGATTTCATTTGAGATAGAAACATCATTTGTATATTCACTATTAGCTACTCATAAACGTAAGATGTCTGCCCCACGTTTTTGAATTACATCAACAGGTGCTACAATGTTACCTTTTGATTTAGACATCTTTTCACCTTTTCCATCAAGGACAAATCCATGTGAAATTAAGTTACGGTAAGGTGTTACACCTTTATAAGCAACTGATGTAATAATAGATGAATTAAATCATCCTCTGTATTGATCAATACCTTCTAAGTATAAATCATAAGGAGAAGATACGTTATCTGCGATATTAACAGCTATTGATGAAACTCCTGAATCAAATCAAACGTCCATGATATCCATTTCACGTGTGAAGTTTTTATTTTGATACTTAGGAAGTAATAAAGCATCTGTATCTCATTCTCATCAAATATCACTACCGTGTTGTCTTACTAGATTGATTACGTGATCAAATTGCTCTTTATCCACGATTGCTTCACCATTTTCATCATAGAAGATAATTAAAGGTAATCCTCAAGTTCTTTGACGTGAAATAGTTCAATCATGTCTATTTTCAATCATTTGGAATAATCTACGTTTAGCTCAATCTGGATATGTATTTACATTTGAATCAATTTGTTCTAAGATTTGTTGTCTAATTTTATCGATTGAAACAAATCATTGAGGTGTACCTCTAAAGATAATTGGTTGATGTGTTCTTCAATCATGTGGGTATGAGTGTTTTACTCATTGGAAATGCATTACATCATCACCTAAGAAGATTGAGATATCTTTATTTGCATCAGCATAGAACTTACCATCAAATTGTGTATTAGTATTTTCGATATATCCTTTATCTGAGATATGCATTATGTTTTCAAGGTTATTTTTCATACCTATCATAAAGTCGTCTTCACCAAACATAGGAGCGATGTGAACTATACCAGTTCCTGATTCATTTGTAACATGGTGTCCTATAACTGCTGGAGCTAATTTATGTAAAATAGGTGTTCAATATAACACTTCTTTATTGTCAATTTCTTGACCACAGAATGTATCAACAATTTCACATTCTCATTGTAATTTATCAATAAAATCTTGGTATAAGTCTTTAGCCATTACATATCTATCGTTTTCATGCTTAAAGATAACGTATTGAATGTCTCTACCAAGTGCGATACCTGCATTAGCTATTAATGTTCAAGGAGTAGTAGTTCAAACAATAAAATTATCATTTGGCTTAACTAAATCAAAATTTGATTTTTCTACATGCATTTTTACATATATAGAAGGGCTTTTAACATCTTGATATTCAACTTCAGCTTCTGCTAGTGCACTTTGTGATGAAGGTGATCAATAAATTGGTTTTAAGCCTTTATAAACTAATCCATCAAGCATCATTTTAGCAAATACTTCAAGTTGTTTAGCTTCATATTCAGGTGCTAATGTTATGTATATCTTTTCGAAATCAGCAAACATTTGTAATTGAATAAATTGAGCTTTTTGTCTTTCAACTTGGCTTAAAGCATAAGCGTGTGCTTTTTTACGTAATGTAACCGGATCTAATTCATCTTTAGAAACATTCATTTCTTGTAGCATTTTATGTTCAATAGGCAATCCATGTGTATCTCATCCTGGAACATATGGTGCATAATATCCACTTAATGTTTTATATCTAACGATAAAATCTTTAAGTATCTTATTAAGTGCATGACCTACGTGAATATCCCCATTAGCATAAGGAGGACCATCGTGTAAAATGAATTGTGGATCATTCTTGTGTAATTCTAAAACTTTTTTGTAAACTTGATTTTTAAGTAATTGTTCTCTAAAGATTGGTTCTTTAGCTGTAAGATTTGCTCTCATTTCAAATGCTGTATTAGGCATATTGAGTGTTTTCTTGTAATCCATTTTTATCCTTTCAATTTTAAAATTTTATTAAAAATAAAATTCCTCTATTTTATTAACATAATTTTGCTAACAAAATAGAGGAATTTTTGGTGGTGGCCTCGGCAGGAATCGAACCAGCGACACACAGAGCTTCAATCTGTTGCTCTACCAACTGAGCTACAAGGCCATGGCGGTCCAGACGGGGATCGAACCCGCGTTCTCCTCCGTGACAGGGAGGCGTATTAAACCACTTTACCACTGGACCATTGGTTGCAGAGGAAAGAATTGAACTTTCGACCTTCGGGTTATGAGCCCGACGAGCTTCCACTGCTCCACTCTGCTATGAATATTATACTATTTAACGTGGCGGGTGATGAGGGATTCGAACCCCCGCGGGCCGTGAAGCCCCTGCTAGTTTTCAAGACTAGTCCCTTCAGCCAGACTTGGGTAATCACCCGTGGTGGACCCAACAGGACTCGAACCTGTAACCGACCGGTTATGAGCCGGTTGCTCTAACCATTGAGCTATAGGTCCGACTGTTAGTCAGTATTAAATAGTATAAAAATGGTAGCACCGATGAGATTCGAACTCATGACCTTCCGGGTATGAACCGGATGCTCTAACCAACTGAGCTACAGTGCCATAAATGGTGGAGAGTATGGGATTCGAACCCACCACCTCCTGCGTGCAAGGCAGGCGCTCTAGCCAAATGAGCTAACCCCCCATAAATGGTGAAGAAGACAGGATTTGAACCTGCGACCACTACAGCCCAAATGTAGTGCTCTACCAAACTGAGCTACTTCTCCAAGAACTGCGTTTATATTATACTATAACTTTTTTAGTTCCAAAAAATTTTTTATGTTCTTTGGAAACTGAATAGTAATTAAATAATTCATTAAAATGTCTGAATACATTAACTTTTAA
>NZ_JBTKTG010000023.1:0-5998 GCF_054456995.1 Mycoplasma tracheobuteonis
TTGTTTTTACAACTGAAATTAGAGCTTTAGTGGAAAGTCATATTTTTAATTTGTAGGCGAATTTTTCATACTTTTAAAATTAGGATTTATCATTCTTAAGTGTATAATACTTAAGAGCCGACATCGAGTGTAATAACTTTGATGCCAATCGCCTTCATTTGAAGGTTTTTTTAATATTTTTATAAATTTAAAATTAAATTATAATATAGCAATTATTAAGTAAAGGAGTTGAAATGATTGAAGTTCAAAATTTAAGCAAGATTTTTAGTGATAAAAAACTATTTGAAAACGTTAATTTAAAATTTACCGAAGGTAACACTTATGGAATTATTGGTGCTAATGGCGCTGGTAAATCAACCTTTTTAAAGATTATTGCAGGTCAAATGGAAGCTTCAGGTGGAAATATCGTAATTGAAAAGAACAAACGTATTTCTGTACTTTCTCAAGATCACAATGCCTACGATGATATGAATGTAACTGAAGTTGTTATTATGGGAAATACTGATTTATATCAAATAAAAGAAGAAAAAGATGCTATTTATATGAATCCAGATTCAACAGATAAAGATTATGAAAGAGCAGCTGATTTAGAAGAAAAATTTGGTATGTTAGGTGGATGAACTGCAGAAAACGATGCACAAGAACTACTTGCTAACTTACATATACCTAAAGAAAAATGAGAAGTTCCTATGCGTGAGCTTACAGCTAACCAAAAAATTAAAGTTTTACTTGCGAAAGCTTTATTTGGTAACCCAGATATTCTAATAATGGACGAACCAACTAACCACCTGGATCTTAGAAGTATTAGATGACTTGAAAACTTTTTAATCGATTATCCTAATGTTGTTATTGTTGTATCGCACGATAGTGATTTCTTAGATGCGATCTGTACACATATCGTTGATATTGATTATAATGAAGCAAAAATTTATACAGGTAACTATAGCTTCTGAAAAGAATCTTCAGAATTAGCTCGTGAAATGATGAAACAATCAAACCTTAAAAAAGAAGCTCAAATTGAAAAACTTAAAGATTTCATTGCTCGTTTTAGTGCTAACGCATCTAAATCACGTCAAGCAACTTCACGTAAAAAAGCTCTTGAAAAAATTTCACTTGATGAAATTAAACCTTCAAACCGTAAGTACCCATATGTTCGTTGAGAAATGAATAGAGATCATGGTAAACAAATTTTAAATGTCGAAGATTTAACTTATGTAAATGATAAAGGTGAAACTGTTTTTGAAAAGCTTTCTTTCTCACTTAAACCAGGTGAAAAAATGGTTATTGTAGGGGAAGACGATATTGCTAAAACAAAATTCTTAGAATGCTTACTCGGTATAAGTAAACCAACTAGTGGAACAGTTGAGTGAGGTCAAACTATTACTCCTTCGTATTTCCCTAATGAAAACTCTAAATATTTTGATACTGATGAAACAATTCTTGAATGAATTTCAAAATGGCCACTTGAAAATAAAGAAAAAGAAAATCGTGAAAATGATGATGCACGTATGCGTGGTTTCTTGGGTCGTATGTTATTTAACAATGATTCTGTCTTTAAAAAAGTTAGAGTAACAAGTGGGGGAGAAAAAGCTAGATTAATGTTTTCTCGTATGATGTTACTTGAATCAAACTTTATTATCTTAGACCAACCACTTGATCACTTAGATGCTGAATCTATTGACTCAGTTATCGAAGGGGTTAAAAACTTTAAAGGTGGAGCAATTTTCACTACATATAACAGAGCATTTGTTAACCAATGTGCTGATGTTATTTTAGAACTTCAATCACCTCAAAAGAGTTTTATCTTTAGAGGTTCTCTAGAAGATTACGAAGCAATTATGAATGAGGAATAATCATGAATCGTTTCTTTGTAACCCAAAAAGATGATGCAGGTTTTATTCTAGAGCCTGAAATAATAAAACATATAAAAGTTATTAGAGCGCAAGATAAAGACTTTATTTGTGTATACGAAAACAAGTTTTATCAATGTGTACTAGAAAATGATAGAGCTAAAATCATTCAAGAAATAGCTCAAGATCATGAGCTAAAGCAAGAAGTCATTTTAGCTATTAGTGTAATTAAACTAGATCGTTTTGAGTGAGCGTTACAAAAAGCTACAGAATTAGGCGTAAGCAAAATTGTTCCTATTCTTACTCAGTATACACAACACGATTTAGTTAAATATAATAAATTTGAAAGTAAATATGATCGTTTTAGAAGTATATTGCAAAATGCTGCTGAACAATCATTTCGAAATAAGATTCCTGAATTATTACCTTTAACAAAGTTTGAAGATGCTTTAAAATTTCAAGGAATAAATAAATATATTGCTCATGAAAAAATAGAAACTTCAGTTCCATTACCACAACCTATAGAAGAAGATGTAATGTTTTTTGTAGGACCTGAGGGTGGATTTAGTGAAGAAGAAATTATGCTTGCTGAAGGATATGGTGCTAAGGCAATTTCTTTAGGAAGTAGAATATTACGTGCTGAAACTGCCGCAATATATTTATTAAGTCAAATAAAAATTCAATAATATATATAAAAGTAGCTTTAAAATGCCTATTTTTAAGCAAAAACAGATAATTAAAAAATATTAGTTTATTAGGTTTTGTGTGTTATAATTAATAAGCAATTTAAAAAAATTAACCGAAACCTAAATAAATTTAAATTTATATTAACGTAGGAGGATTAGCATGAGACAAACTACAATTGTAAATACTCAACAAGCTAACAAAAAATGATATGTTGTCGATGCTGAAGGACAAGTTTTAGGTCGTTTAGCTGCACAAGTAGCATCAGTATTAAGAGGAAAAAACAGACCAACATTTACACCTAATGCAGATATGGGAGATAATGTTATCATTATCAACGCTGAAAAAGTTGTTTTAACAGGAAACAAAGAAACAGATAAAATTTACTACTCACACTCAGGATACCCTGGAGGACTTAAATCTATCACAACAGATAAATTAAGAATTAAAAGACCTACAGCTATTATTGAAAAAGCTGTTAGCGGTATGCTTCCACACACAAAACTTGGAAACAAACAACGTAGAAACTTATTTGTTTATGCTGGACCAGAACACAAACACGCAGCTCAAAATCCAGAAAGATTAGAGGTTAAATAATTATGGCTAATAACAATGTAATGTACCGTGGTTTAGGAAGAAGAAAATCATCAGTTGCTCGTGTAAGACTTACACCAGGAACAGGAAAATTCACAATCAACAACCGTGAAGCTAGAGATTACTTAACATCTGATATCTACTTAAAAGATGCAAATCAACCATTTGTTTTAACAGACACATTTGGAACATTTGATGTTAGTGTAAACGTAACTGGTGGGGGACTTAGCGGACAAGCAGGAGCTATTAGATTAGGAATCGCTCGTGCTTTATTAGAAGCTAATGTAGATTACCGTGCTGCTCTTAAAGCAGCTGGAATGCTTACAAGAGATGCTCGTGCTAAAGAACGTAAAAAACCAGGTTTACGTGCTGCACGTCGTGCAAGACAATTCTCAAAACGTTAATAAACTTAATAATTTTTGTATGCATACTAATATTTTATGGTATAATATGCATACATATTTGCGAGCGTAGCTCAGCTGGTTAGAGCACACGACTGATAATCGTGAGGTCGATGGTTCGAGTCCATTCGTTCGCACCATTTCAAGAAATTGACCAATCGCTTCTTACTCTAGTAGTAAGAAGTTTTTTGTTGCCTTTTAATAATATAAAAATAAATATTTTAATTATTTCCACATAATTTCCACATTTTTATCTCAAATCCTTTGTGAATATATATATATAATAAAGCTGTAATAGATATTACTATAGGATATCATTAATGCATTTAGATTTTTTATTCATGCATATTAATATCTTATATTTAGTAAATAAAAACTAATTTATTTAGATATAAAAATTGTAAATTGAAAGGATATGAAATGAATCTTAAAAGAATACTATTCACTTGTGCTCCATTAGCTTCACTAGTAGCTCTTCCATTAGCTGCTGTATCATGTAACAAAGAAAAAACAGAGGAACAAAAATTAGCAGAAGAATATGTTGATTTATATGCAGAAGCCCAAAAAATTCGTCCAGGTGATTCTAAAGGATTAGAATATATGGAAAAATTGGAAGCATGAGGAAGAAAAGTTGCTAAGTTTGATCAAGACAAACAAGAAGCAATTCGGAAAGAAGTTGAGCGCTTGTTCAAAGAAAGAAATATACAACCACTTGCATAAATTTTAAAAGTAAAATATATTTTCTACATCATTTAGTATCAATATATACTAATAAAAATTAAAAGGTATTAAATTTAAATATTACAGTGCTTACTTTGTGAATGAAAAGTAAGCGCTGTTTTTTATATATTCTATTTAATGAGAATATTCTTATTTAAATATAGATCCAGTAAATAAAAATTAAAGTAAGAAAAACATCTGGATGTTCCAGATATTTTGAAATTAAAAATGGAGATAGCTTAATAAATTGCTATTTAAATACCATATATAAATTGAGTTATATATAAATACTAATTATTTTGTTTTCTAACAAATTTTAATACTGTTAAACCTAGAGCACCTGCAGTTGATAATGTGAATGTAATAATAAAAATAATTGTAAATACAGCAGCAACTAAATATTTAGCTGGATATGCATCTGCTGGAGCACCTGCACGGAATGTTGCCATTTCCATTAAAGATTTATATGGAATAAAGTCACCAAATGGTCCTGCTTCTGCTTTGAATGCTAAAGGTAAACATAGGAATATTATTAATGAAATCACTGCTGCTGTTATGCAGGCAATGATTGCTATATTAAGTTTTTTATCATCGAGCTTTTGTAGCATTATGACTCCTTTGTAAATTATATTTAACTATATAAATCAGCATAAAATTCATTTATGCACCTTTATTATATATATATATATATATTCACAAAGGATTTGAGATAAAAATGTGGAAATTATGTGGAAATACAATGAAAGTATATTTCTATTTTTATCTAAAAGTATAGATCACACACTTTTTAATTTCCTTATTTCTGTATTTTTATGCAAGTGCTTTGCTACATAATCAGTTCTATTTTTTGATCTTAGAAAATACAAAATAGTGTGAAATGCATGCGATATTTATTCAATGTAAATATCACTTTTAGCTTTACGAGACAATGTTTTGAGGCTTCCAAAAAGTTCAAGCATTGTCTTTTTTATTTCTTCATTATCTTGATTAAATTTTGATAAAAGCTCATTCATTTTGTCAATGAATGGCTCGCTTTTTAAGTGTTTATAAGATCTACATTTTATATAATACCAATCATTTCGGTTAAATAAATCATTGTTACCTATAATTTATATATTTAAGGTGTATCTGAACATCTAATATATCTCTGGATCTTATATTTTACACTTAGTTAAAGGAAAAAAGAAATATCATAAATCTTATTTAAGGTGTGACAAAATAAAGATTATTCTACAAAGAATAGGCTCAAAGCATTGATATAAAAGTCGCAATGTTAATACATTTGAACGGTTATGCAAGACAAAACATTTATAGTTTTTTTAACATACATTGCAATGTATATTTTTTTATTAATCTAGCATGCGTGAAAATAAAAAAATGAATCCTTTCGAATTCATTTTGGTCAATTTCTTGAAATGGTACGCCCTAGAGGATTCGAACCTCTGACCCAATGGTTAAAAGCCATTTGCTCTACCTGCTGAGCTAAGGGCGCAGATTATGGTGCCCAGAACTGGACTTGAACCAGCACGGTATTGCTACCGAGGGATTTTAAGTCCCTTGTGTCTACCATTCCACCACCTGGGCAACTTGCTTTCGCTTGTTGCTTAAGTATTATAACACAAGAATTATTTTTCAAATAATTTTTTTGATTTTTTTTATTCATTGTATAGAATAAGCTTTATTTTGTCACCCCTTGAAATAAGATTTATTTTGTCACCCCCTCTAGAAAATAGCTGTTAATGTATAAAA
>NZ_JBTKTG010000024.1:0-5573 GCF_054456995.1 Mycoplasma tracheobuteonis
GATGTATAATAATTCTGAAGTAGCTAAATGCTACATACTTAATTTTCACGGTTCCTATCTTTTAAAGATAATTTTCCACTAAATTTATTAATAATTTCAATCATTTTAAGTTGTCTTAAAGGAATTTGATCCTTTATATTTGCTTTAATTTTAATTTCGATTCGATCTGTTTTTAACATAATCTACATTCAATTTTAATAAAGGTTTTTATAATCAAAAGTGGTAATTTAACTGTTCAATCTGAAAGTGGTAATTTAACTGTTCATTTCACATTTAATAAAGCTTCTATAAGATACCTTATTTTCAAGGTTATTCTTGTATAATTTATATGAAATCCTTTCTGAGGGGTTTTCGGTGGAGCGCAAAAAAACAGTGCTCCACTTTTATTATACCTTAATAAAAGTGTTGCACTGGAGATTGCAATTAAGCAAATGTGGAATGTTCCACATTTTTTTCATGTTTTCATTCTGATTATATATATATATATATATAATTTAAGTGGAATTTAAGAGATTCCTAGAATTTTTTTACAAAAAAGGAGTAAAAATATGTGAGGTTCAGCATCAAAACCTTATAATAGCAAAACACCAGTTTATGATGTTATTTCATATGATGGTGATGAATATAATTTAAATTGGTTGATGTATCGTTACGAAGAAAATAATATTAATAACAACTCTTCATTAATCGTTCAACCAGGTCAAGTTGCAATCATTGTTCACAATGGTAAAGTTGAAAAAATTGTTAAAGAAGGAACTACTAAGATTAATTCTGAGTACTATCCATTCTTAAAAGACATTACTTTTAAAGTTCATGGTGGTAAAAATGCTTACCCAATTGATATTTATTTCATTAATACAACTCTTAAATTAAATATTTTATTTGGTACTACTACACCACTTGAAATCAAAGACCCAGTATATGGAATTCTTTTAAGACTACGCGCTAGAGGTCAATTAGGATTGCAAGTTGAAGATTACCAATACTTATATGAAAGATTAGTTGGTTCATTCACACCTGAAGGTGTATTAAGTTTTGACTTTGTTGAAGAACAATTTAGAGGATGAATTAACCAAAACTTAAAATCAATTATTTTAGACTACTTAATAAATAATCAAATTTCATACGATAAAGTTAACTTACACTTAAATAATATTGCTCATGAATTTAGCGAAAAAATGAAGGAAGAAGTTAATAAATTCGGATTCAAGATTGTTGCATTAGCTTTCGATAGTATTAATATTCCTGAAGAAGATAGACAAAAGATTAACTCATTCCTTGAAAAGAAAGCTGAAATTGATACATTCGGAAATGACTATAGATTGATTAAAGGTTACGATGTTTTAGAAAAAACAGCAAGTAACCAAGGTACAGCCGGAGCATTTATGGGAATGGGATTAGGAATGGGTGCAATGCAATCAAGCATCTTACCACCAGTTCAACAAGCACCTACTCCAGCGCCACAACCAACACCTGCTCCAGCTCCTGCGCCAGTAGCTGAAGCAACAAAAGCTTGTTATGCTTGTGGTTTTGGAAACAAAATGACTGCTAAATTCTGCAGCGAATGTGGAGCACCTACATCAAAAAGATGTTCAGGATGCAATACCGAATTATCTCCAAAAGCTAAATTCTGTCCTGAATGTGGTAAAGGAGTAGAAAATGTTTAGTACAGTTAAATCAAAATGAGGTGTAATAGTTGTATCAATAATTATATTTCTTATTCTTAATTTAGTACCAATTGCTATCGGCAGATGACCATTTGGAGGAGATAATACATGATTAGCTTTTTACATAGTATCTAAAGTATTATGTGACCTATATTTCATTGGCTTTGTTGTATATTATGTAATGAAAGAAAAACCATTTGCTCATTCAGGAATTATGATCATTGTTATAATTTCTGTTTTAGGAGCTCAATTAATTCCTTTAATTGGTCGTTTATGATGATTTGCATTTGGTGGAACACAACTTCAAGTATTATGATACATTATCTACTTATTAGTAGCATTTACATTAATCTTTGTGCCTATCGGACTATATGCAAAAGTAAATGCTAAAATGCTTCAAAGAGACGTTCTTGCAGAACCAGACGAAATCCCTGTTAGAAAAACAACAGCAGACGAAGATGGATTTTCAAACATGAGAAAGAGAGATTAGAATATGGAAGAAAACACAAAAAATGTTGAATTAGAATGTTCAGCATGTGGAGCACAAGTTAGCAAAACACAACGTAAATGTAATTACTGCTCACAACCAAATAAATTTTACCAATCCCCAGCTTCATTAGGCTCATCATCAGCAAATAGACACAGACCTACTATAGATTTCACCAGCACAAACAACTATATTCCAACGCCAGTTCAAAATACACAAACAGCAGCATCAGTTCAAGTCGGTGATGGAAAATGAATCAGCTGAGGTCTATTCATATTATTATTTATCTTATTCCCACCTATTGGACTTATCTACTTAATCATATGCGCTGCTAAGAAGTAATAAATATGAACAACACAAGATTATTAGTTATTGTTGACCCACACAACGAATTTGGATTTTTAGACACAACAAACTTTAATATCCAATTCATGCTAAATAAACGTGGTAGAACATTAACAGATAGAGATTTAACACCAATAGGATTTAGACAATTTTGTCAAGATTATGATAGTGAATATGTAGTAGCAACATTTATTGATGGAGAAGACTATATACAAGAGCCAAACGATTTAAATGAAGATCCAGTTTTATCAAAATGACTTGATAAAATGAGTATTAATGCAAACTTTTTCTTGAGAGATGGAATTCAAGAATACTACTTATTTATTCCACGTTATTTATTACAAAGAGCATCTGAAGCAGGAATGGTTTATGACTACTACACATTCCTAGATATCCTCAGAGATCAATTTATGGAAAAAAATAATAGGGAACCAAATGATAGAGAATTAATTAATTTAATTTCATCAAATAACGGATTTATTATTTGTCCAACAACCTCTCTTATGAATTTTGGTTCTAGAACTGCAGAATCATTAGGTAAACAATCTGCAGTAATCCAAAAGAGAGAAAATGCAAAAGAAGTTGCTAAGAAAAGTTATAACTTTGTTTGATGAATAGTATTTATTGTTCTTATAATCTGTATTATTGGTGGAGTTGTCGGTAGTCTTTAATAGAGGAATTAATATATGAACAATACTTATGTCGAAAAATGAAAGAAAATAATGCTTACTGTATTATTCTTTAATATCTTCATTTTTTCAGTTTCTATTGTTGCACTAGTTTTATACGGATTAAGATGTTACCAACTAGCTGATGATTTAAAACATGATAAAGACAGCACAATCATAATATCAATAAATATGTTGTCTTATCTTATCGTCTTTATATTCAGCATGGTTATTATGGCTAAAATAGGACAAACAATGATTGGCTCATTTAATCCAGGAAAATGTGCTAAAATGATTTTAATATTACAACCGACGCAAATGCTTCTTTTTATGGTATTGGCAATCGTTACATATTGTTTACCACCTATGAATTCAAATGTTCCATTTAACCTACATAATGTAAAAGAAATATTTTTCCCATTTAATTTCATCTTCTTTACTATTATTGGTCTAGAAGTAATATCTTATATAATATTTCTCCCAAGTGCAGTTAGAAAATAATAATTTAAGAAGTCGTCAATTCATTTGATGGCTTTTTTGATTTATTTACAATAAATCAAATAAAAAACTGTAAAATTCAAATGAATTAATTAAAGAGGTTTTAAATGAATAAAAAAGATACTGTTATTTTTGGGATGAAAAATGCTCAAAAACTAGCACAAACAATTTCAAACTTAATAGGGATACCCCTTTCAGAAATAAATCGAACAGTGTATGCTGATGGCGAAGTAATGATCGGAGCTGCCGATACAGTTAGAGATAAAGATGTCTTTATTATTGCAAGTACATCACGTCCTGTTAACGATAATATAATGGAACTTTTATTATTTATCGATTCACTTAAACGTGCAAGCGCTAGAACTATAAATGTGTGCCTTAGCTACTATGGATATGCACGTCAAGATAGAAAAGTTAGTGGTAGACAACCAATTGGTGCTAAATTAGTTGCTGACTTACTTCAAACTGCAGGAGTTACAAAATTAACTTGTGTAGATTTGCATAACCCATCTATTCAAGGTTTCTTTGACATTCCAGTTGACGACTTAAGAGGACAATACCCTCTTGCTATGGCTCTTAAGAAACTTAATACATCGTTTACAGTAGTTTCTCCAGATCATGGTGGAACGGTTAGAGCTAGAAAATTAGCAGAGCTTATAGCTAACACAGTTAAGATCTGTATCATAGATAAAAGACGTACCGGTGTTAACCAAACTGAAGTAATGGGGATTATCGGAAATATCGAAGGACAAAATGCTGTTATTGTTGACGATATTATCGATACAGGTGGAACTATCATAAAAGCTGCTGATACTTTAAAAGAACATGGTGCAAAACGTATTATCGTTATGGCTACACATGGAATTTTCACTAAAGGATTTGATGTATTCGAAAATAATCCAAACATCGAAAAAGTTATTGTAACAGATAGTATTGATAATCACGACTTACTAGAAAAATACACAAAGTTACAAATAGTATCACTTGGTGATTTCCTTGGTAGAGTTATCAATGCTACATTAGAAGGCAGTTCAATAACCAGTGTATATCAACAAATGAAAGAAGAAATTAATCAATATGGACAAGATAAATAAAAAACAAAAAGTCCAAGAATTATGTAAAGCAAATAATTGAGATTTCGCTTTATTTCAAAAATATGTAGATTTAATTGAAGAAAAAAACAAAGTAATGAATTTAACAGGATTTACTGGTGAAAGACTCTGAGAAGAAGGAATATTAGAATCTCTTTACTTCATGCAGGAAATAACTAACGGTTTAGAAAATGGTGAAATATTAGATATAGGAGCTGGAGCAGGTTTCCCATCAATTCCATATGTTTTAACTAAGCCTAATAATCATATTACTATTTATGAGCCAATTGGGAAGCGTGTAAATTTCTTAAATCAAGTTATTGATGAATTAGACTTACATGACTATGTCACAGTATTAAAAATGCGTAGTGAAGAGCAAAAGGAAAAAAACTTATTCGATGTCGTTACCGCACGTGCTGTAGCTGATGTTAGAGCATTACTAATGTCTTCATTTCACCTAGTAAAAGTTAAAGGTAAAATGGCTTTATTAAAAGGTATTAAGGTTCATGAAGAACTTGAAAATGCAAAAGATATTTTAGCTAAATTAGACTACGACATAGCCCTAAAAGAATTTATTCAACCTGATGTAGAGCGAGACAACTTCATCTTAACAATCACAAAAAATCGTTCTACTCCTAAAGAGTTTCCATATCTTTGAAAAGATATTAAAAAGAAATAATAATATTAGAGCCTTTTGGCTCTTTTTTGCACAAAAAAGTAGAGTTTTCACTCTACTAAGCCATATTTGGTAATAGACCAATTTTTAAAAATTAAAAAGATGACATTCCACTAAAGTTAAAGTGGAGCTGTCATCTTT
>NZ_JBTKTG010000025.1:0-5228 GCF_054456995.1 Mycoplasma tracheobuteonis
CAAAAAATCACCTTTCTATTTACGAAGGTGATTACACAACATTCGGTCTATTCCCTATTTTATATATCTAATTTTATTTTACTAAATATTTAATGAATAATCCAAGCAGCATGTTTTCAGTATTTCATAGAATAAAAAAGAGCAAACATGCCTATTTTCTAGGGCTGTTCACTCTATTCTTATTGTGAAAATATTTTTTTATTTGTTTTGAAAGAAAGACCAAATTTCTACTTTTTGAAAAATTTCTTAACTAAGAAATAAATTAGATAGCCAAACCCACCTACAGGGAATAAAATCAGAACTCATAATCATTTTAGACTTGATTTTTGTTCATCAACTTCAGGAATATTGGGTTTATTTACATCAGGCTCTGGCTTAGGCTCTGGCTTAGGCTCTGGCTTAGGCTCTGGCTTAGGCTCTGGCTGTTGAGCAGAACTATCAACATTTTTCATAGCTTCTAAGGCCTTGTCATAGGCATTTTGTAATTCTTTTTGAAGTTGTTCTAGTTCTTCTAAATTGTAATTAAAATTCAATTTAGATTCTATACCCCTGATTTCTAGTAAATATTGAGCTTTGATAGCTTTATAAATTTCGCCATCAAACTCACTTGCTTTAGATTTATAATTGCTTATTTCAGTTTTGATATCATTATATTTATTGCTATAAGTAATATCGTTTCGGATTTTAGTATCATTTTCATCAACAATATCTTGATATTGTTTAATTTGAGAAAGAACATTAATATTAGCAATTTCATTCTCAAGCATTTCTAAAGTATTAATCCATTTTTCATTTAGGTTATTATTATTTAAACTTGAAATATTTTCTATCTGGTTTTCTACTTGTTGTATAAGTTTATCTTTAGAATTTTGAAGCTGTTGCTTTATATTATTCATTGCATCTAAAGCTTGCTTATAGGCATTTTTAATATTTTCTTGTATTTCAACTAATTTATTAGCATCAAAATCAGGTTTTAGTTCGACTTTTAAATTCTTTAAAGCTTGCACATAGGTTTCTTTGATTTGGCTATATCCTTCACCATCAAATTCGTTAGCTTTTTCTTTATATTGTTTCAACATTTCAGATGTTGAATTATATTTTTGGATGTAAGCTAAATCCTCATTTATCTTAGCTTGGAATTTTTCTAATTCTTTTTTATAGTCTTCAAGTTGATTTTGATTTTTGGCTTGAGATGCCTTTTCAAGTAATGCTTCTAATAATTCTTTATTTCTGTTATAAATCAATTCATCAGCTTGACTTTTTATTGAATTTATCAATGTGTTAATCTTTTGAATTAAAACCTTTTTATTTTGCATAAATAAATCTACTTGATTTTTAGCTTTTATAGCTTTGTCATAAGCATTATCTGCTTTTACTTTCAATTCTTGATATAAAGAATCTTTGGTATTTATTAACACTTCTACTGAAGAACTAACTTGTTTTAATTCATTAAATAATGAATTAATTTCACTTAAGTATGTTGGTTTAATTTGTAAATATTTATCAGCATTAAATTCTGATGCTTTAGTCAACATATTAGATAAATATTTTCAAGCTTCTTCATATTTTAATGTAGATGTAACAAAACTATCGATTTCGGGTTTTAACGTGTTTTGTATTGAATTTTTAATACTTATCAATTCACCAACATCATTTGAATTATTTGTTTGAAGTTGTATTTTCTTTAGTTGATCTTGATATTGTAAAGAATATTCATTAAGTTCAGTACTTGTTATATTTAGCAATTTAGTATTTAATTCTTGAATTAACGAATTAATTTCCTTCTTCAAGGATGTAATTACTATATTTTTAATTCCAAGGTCGATTTTATTCTTTTCTTCTTTTGCTTTTTCTAAGGCCTTTAGAACTTCATCATTTTCATCATTAATTTGACTTATAGTATTGGCTTTAGGTAAATTATTAATAATAGATAATAATTCAGCTTTAACATCTGCATATTCAGCTTTACTTAAATCATTTTCAGCATAATTTTTAGCTTCTTCAATACTTTGATTTAAAGTTTCTTTAGCTTTTGCTAAATCTTCGTTATATTTATTTATTAATCTTTCTAATATTGAGGCATATTGAGATAATAAACTTTGAATATCTGCTGAATTTATTGAATTTTCTAAAGCATTAACAATTTGTTGTTTTAAGCTTGCTAATAACTCTTGATCTTGTTTATCAGCATATTCAATCGCTTCAACGTTTGCTTGTTGTTTTTCTTTGAGTTGACTAAATTCACTCTTGTAAGAAGGAATTATATTGTTGAAAATTTGAGCTTCTTGTAATAAAACTAAGTATTCTGACTTATCATTTACATCATTGAATTTATGTGTAAATAGAACTTTTTGATTTTCTGTTAGATTATTTAAAATGTCTAAATCTTTTTGTGGCAGATTTTCTTCTAATGTTGAATTATATATATCTAAAAATGTTTTTAGCTCACTTATAGCGCTAGAAGCATTTAAATTAGATAATTTTTCTTCCAATTCTTTTCTTTGAAAGTTATACAACTTGTTAGAAGTCTTCATATTATCATTAATTTCTTCTAGGCTATTGTTTATAGATTGATCAAAACTTTTTCTAAGTTCAATTGCTTGTGATATAGCAGAATTAATTTGTTCTAAGCTTATAGAATTGTCTAAGATATTCTTTATTTCTTTATATTCATTTTCAAAATTAGTGATATTTCTATCATCTAGAAGTTTAAGTTCTTTATAATCTTGTATAACTGGTAAAGAGTTGTATTGAGAAGTTAGTGTCTCTGTAGCCTTTTGAAGACTAACTAATTCATCAAGTTTATTTTTGAATTTATTTGGATCATTTATATTTTCTAATGCTTTGGCTAAGTCTTTTTGGTTTTCGTTTAATGAATTAATAAACTCTTTATTTTCTATTTGAAGTGGCTTTAATTCTGCGAGTTCATTAGCTTGATTAAATATTTCTTCAGCTTCTGTAGAAGATGTTGCTTGACTTAATTCATTTGAAAAGTAGGTTTCTTGATTAGGAAAAATTTGTAAAGTTTTAACCTTAGCCCTATATTCTTCAACATCATTAATAGTATTTTCTATTTTTTCCAGACTTTTAAGGCTATCAGCAAGGGTTTGTGGTGTTATTGGGCTATTTAAGTTTTGAATTTCATTGCTCAATATATTTATTTTATCTTCATAACTTGTTTTTGATGATGTAGGATACTCATCAAAATTCTTAGAAGCCTTGTACATAGGTAAATTAGTCACTAGATCACGAGCCTGAGCCAAATTATTAGCATATGTAGTAATTTTTGCAATAGCGATTGTTAATGCTTGAGGCTTTTCTAATTCTGCCTTTATATTACTAGCGAAGAAAGCTAATTGTTTATTTGTTAAGTTATGATTTTTTATTGTTAAATTAAGTTCTTCAATATCACTTTTAACTATATTTAGCTTGCTTTTGAGATTTGTTATATTTCCTTCTGCAACATCAAAATTAGCTTGCGATAAATCACTATATTTAGCTGCTAGATTTTCTAATTCACTATTTAATGCTTGAATTTGATTTATTCAGTATGAAATGCCTATATCTGAATCTTTAAGATTCTCTCTTAAAAATGCTAAATAATCATTTATGTCTGTGTCAAAGATGAAAAGATTACTTTTAAGTTTATTTAAGAAGTTTACATAATCTATAAAGTATTGATTTAAGGAACTGAAATTTATTTCGTTTTCAGTAATATTCTTCTTTAAAATAACTTCAAAATTAGCTTTTACATTACTTATTGAAGTTATTAGTTCACTTGTTAAATATTTAGAAAGTAGCTCATTATTTTCTTGAATGAAATTAGCAACATCTTGCTTGAATTTATCATAATTAGAAATTAGATTATTTACATTGCTTTCAAGTGAATCAAATTTGTCTTTTAAATTAGATAGTGCAATCTCGTTTTCTTTATTAGGGCGAATATAATCCACAATTTTGTCTCAGTAGTTATTGCCTAAGTATTTAACTAAATCCATATATCCGAATTGAGTTAGCTTAACCCTTAACTCTCCTATACGCTGTAATAGAGCTAAATAATTTTGATTATGTTGTGTATTACGTACGACTTTATGTGTCGCTACTACATTATATTTTCTTCCTTGATAAAAAGCATTATCAGGAACCATTTTGTAGGCATTGATTTCAATTTTATTTCCTAATTGGAAATAATAATCATCTCCTAAGTTAATAACTTTTTCACTCACATTTTCATTGATTTTAGTTGTATAAATAATTTTTCCATTAAGTGAAAAATCTACTGTGTAACCATTTAAATTTTGCCCATATAACGTTACTTTATTATCATTAACATAAATATCAGATGCTCCAAAACTACTATTTCAAGGTGTTAAATATCCACGCTGTAGTTGTTCATCTGTTAAATAATAATTAGTTTTGAAAATGCTTTCAATTAGACCTACACCTGCAAAATCTGTATAAACAATTCCTAAATTATTATATTGCTGATTTTCAACTAAAAATTGATGCATTTTTGGATCAATATATTCAGCAGATCATCCAGGTCTACCGTTAGCTACTGAAAAGAAATTGAGATAAAGGTGATCATTATCAAATGGTAAGGAATTAGTTTTTTTAATAAATTCTTTAGATTGTTCTATTTTTTCATCTCATCCACTGTCATAGTTATCATTTTGTGTAGATTTATTAATTGCTGACCAATAATCAAATCCACCACTTCATGTATCTGCTTTATATTGGTCTTCAATTTGTAACATTTTGCTTTGAATTGCATTATGTCAAAAGTTTGCTATAACAATTTTTCCTCTAAGATTCTTTAGCTTAAAAGCACTTGCAGGAATATGGTTATATTCTTGGCCAATTTTATTAAATAAGTGTGGGTAAATTTCAGGATCACTTAATATCTCTAAATAATTTTTAGCTGCTTGCATTTGATTTCAGCTATTATGCACATCAAAGTTTTCGTCTTTTATTCTTAGAAAAACAAATTCACTAGGATTTTCTTTTAGGAACTTTACCATTTCCAGCAAAGCACTTTTAACAGTTGATTGTGATTGTACTATCCCATGATAAATATCCATGTTGTAATAAGATCTGATATCAAAAGCTCTAATCCCTGCATTCATTTGTTCTTGTCAATTCATGGATTGTGTTTTTGCATATTGACGAGCAAGAGTTATATTTCACCAATTACCTTTTCCACTATACATACCAGAATCATGTGTTCC
>NZ_JBTKTG010000026.1:0-5160 GCF_054456995.1 Mycoplasma tracheobuteonis
TTTCTTTTGCCATTTTTAATAATTTATGAATTTACACAAAAATATATATAGCATCTAGTTAAATGTAGTTTTGAATGTAAGAAATTATTTAGCTCTATTTTATAGGGATGCATTATTGCACCACATGGTTTATTTAAAATATAAAAAAAGATTTAAACTTTATAAAAAGTTTTTAAAAAATAATATCATTAATATATAAAGATAAAATAAAAAGCTTATTTTAAGAGGAATAAATATGAAAAAATCTAAATTATTTAAATCATTGGTAGCTTTGCCAAGTGTTGCTGTTTTACCATTATTACCTATAGTAAGTGCACAAAGCGAAAATAATGGTTCAATAACTGAATTTAAACAAAAAATTGTTGCTTTAAAAGACTTAACTGAAAAGCTAACAACTTCATTTACAAATATTTATTATTATTTAAAAAATAATAACTATCCTTTTCAAAAAGATGATCCTAAAAATATGAATGTTAAATCATTAGAATATTTAAACAGAATGTATGGGCAACTTGATGCTGTCTATAAACTTTTAAAAAAATTAAGTGATGCTAATTTTGATACTAAAGAACAATATTTTAAATTAGCTACAGAAAACGGGTTAGGAAATGTAACATCAGAAACTACTCTTTTTAAATTCTTAGAAAATTGAATATCAAACTATGTTATAAGAAGATATGATATTATATATGATAATTTCTACATGAATTTTCAAATAGATAAACTAGTTAAAATTACAAAAAACCCTGAAGTAGGTACTTTTTTACGTGAACATATGATGACGGATTATGAAGAAAAATCAGATGCATTTGAAAAAGCGTTTGCTGACAAGGTAGCTAATAATACATTCACAGTCACAGAAGCACAAAGTTTTGTGCTTGATTTACTTGTTTTAATGAATGAAAATGTCGGAAAATATATTCGTGAAATTAAAGAAAAATATTACAAGTCATTAACAATTAATCAAGGTAATTCACTTGATGCAAAAGTAAATGAT
Organism: Mycoplasma tracheobuteonis; assembly: GCF_054456995.1. NCBI lineage: Bacteria > Bacillati > Mycoplasmatota > Mollicutes > Mycoplasmatales > Mycoplasmataceae > Mycoplasma > Mycoplasma tracheobuteonis. The sequence continues at coordinate 998 of NZ_JBTKTG010000026.1, forward strand.
TATTCTAATAATACAACCGATAAAATCGCTAGCGATGATATTATATTAAATAATATTTATAGCCTTTATAACACCATGAATCAAGCTGGGCAACTTAATGAAACTATGACTGTCTTAAGAGACACTATTGAAAAAGCCAAAAAAGAACTAGGAACAATTAATTATACTGAAGCTTCAAATGAACCTTCCGATCCTATAAAAGATAATTTTTCTCGTATTTTAGATGAAGCTTCAAATGTTATTAATGGTGATGGGAATTCTGATACAGAACAACAAATTAATGAACTTATTAAAAAACTTACAGCAGCTCAAGAAAAGCTCGATGGTAAAGAACAAATCCAAAAAACTATTACAAATGAAATTGATAATTATGATGGTGTTCCAGAAACATTAAAAAATAATTTTAAAGAGTTTCTTAAAGAGATATCTTCTAATTCTCAATATCTTAAAGAACTTAATGATTATCTTCGTTCGATAAAAGAAGCGAAAAAACTTTTGAAAAAAGCCGAAGAGATTAAAAAAACAGTAAATTACACTCAAGCTTCAAAAAAACCTAATAAATCAAATTTTGATTCATATTTTAATGGTTTAAGAGTTTTAACTTATGATGAAAATTATATTTCATCTGGCTGACCTGTTTGACCTATTGGTGATGTAGAGAAAGATAGTATTTTGATCAAAAATTATTTAATGTTTTTTAAGGAGTATTTTGAACCACTTAAGCAAGCTATTGAAAATTTAAACGGAAATAAAAATTTAGCTGATGCAAAAGCGGATGGTACAAATGCAATTAACCAATTAAATGATTTAGAAAAAGCACAAAAAGATGAATTTTTAAAACAAATAGATTCTTTAGAAGATATCAGCAAAATTAACGAAGTAAAAAACAATGCAGAAAAAGCTAATGAAGAAGCGATTTTAAATAAAGCTAAAGCTGAAGCGACATCATATGTTCAAGACTTATCATCCTTAACTTCAGAAGAAAAAAATACTTATATTCAACAAATTAATAAAGTTAATAATAAAGATGATTTAGAGCCTATTAAAGAAGCAGCTAGAAAAGCTAATCAAATCGCAAAAGACTTAGTTGCTAAAAAGCAAGAAGCAGCCGAAACAATTAAAGGTTTAGATTCACTAACTAACGCACAAAAAGAAGATTATGTAGCTCAAGTAAATCAAGCAACAAATATAAACCAAATAGATCCAATTGTAAATAGTGCTAAAGCTACAAGTGCATCTAACAAAGAATTAGCAGATAAAAAAGCTCAAGCTGAAGAAACTATTAATGATTTTACATACTTAAGCAATAATCTTAAAGACCAAATATTAGAAAATATTAAATTAAGTACTACTGTTGAGCAAGTTGAACAAGTTTTAAATCCAGCAGTAAAATTAAACGAAGATGCTAAAACACTTGTAAATGCAATTAATGAATTTAGCAAAAACACAAAATCATACGTTTCAGATAATAGTGATATTAGCAACCAAGAAAAACAATTGCAAGAAATTAATAATCAAATGGTTACAGATTCTAAACTTAATGTTTCATATTCAGATCAACAAGTTTTAGAACAAATTGAAAAATTATCTAACTTTAAACAAAATGTGGATGATGCTAATAACAAACTTGAATCTGCTAAAACACAACTTATCACCCTTATTAAAACAACATATCAAAATCTTAATAAAGCACAAAAAGATAAATTTGAACAAGAAATTCAAAGCAGTAATAGTTTTGAAAATATAAACATGCTTTCTTCTGAAGCAGATAAACTAAATAGTGCTATGGGAGAATTAATAACAGCTAATAATGAAAACAAAGAATTACTAAAGGATGTGAATCTTGAATTTTGTAATTCAGATGATTTAGCTTCTTTAAAAGCACATCAAGAAATAATTGATAAACTTATTGATTTAGAAAAAGGAATTATTTATAAAGATAATACTGCTGCATCAATTAACGAACTTATGACTCAAACAAACACTCTTGTTCAAAATATCATTAAGAATGTTACAGATAATGAAACAGCAAAAACTAACTTTATAAATCCAATGCAAGAAAAATTAGATAATTACAATAATTTATTAACATCTAATAAATTCTTTAATGCTCCAAATGCAATGCTTACTCATTTACGTGAATTAGTAACAAGTTTTGAAAATCAACTTAACACAATTGCTAATAACAATAAATACTTAACTCAAGAAGAAATGGATACTTTAAATAGTGCTACATCTGGAATTGATAGCTTAGTAGAAGATCTTTCACATTTCTCAGACAAAGTATTTACAAATTCTATAGGTCAAAGAATTAAAGAATTTACAAGTTGAGTTGAGACAAATATGTTACATACATCAGATCAATATCAAGAAAATGCATTAAATACTTATAATAATTCAATGAGTTATACAGAAGCTGTTGCAGCTAAACAAAATGCTGAAACCGACTACAATAACCTAATGAATAATTGAAAAGCTGTTGAAGATAAAATTGCTGATGCAATTAAAACTATGACTTACACCAATACTATTGAAAATGATATTAAACAATTAATTGGCTTAAATGATAATATTTATTCTGATTTAAATACTTTAAATAATACAACCAAAGTGTTAGCGGAATTAAATGATGCTTATCAAGCATTCTTAAAGACAAATGCTACTAAGAAATTTGCATTCTTAGATGCAAAACATAATTTAGCAAGCAAGTTAAATACCCACATAGTAGAAACAGCACGTAGTAGCGAAATGTCAGCATTAATTACAGAAGCAGATACAAAATTTGCTCAAACTTTAAATGATGCTAAACTTATATTTAAATTAGCATCTGCTCTCGAAAATAGAAATGAAGAAGCATTCCAAAAAGCTATGTCATCATTAAAAAGTAATACAAACATATCTAACTTTGCTAAATTACTAGTCCAAAACAATTACTTTAATGATGTTAAAGTAGCCGAGTCCTCATCTAATGCAGCTAAAGAATTGCACAATATCTTTAACTCTCAAGATTTCAAAGATGCTCCAAAAGTATTACAAACCTTAGCAATGATTAATGTTGCAGAAAATAAAGAAGCTTTCCCATGATGAACATGTCTTTTAATATTCGGTGCATTAATTTTCTTAGGCGGAATCCTAACATATATTTTCAAGAATAAATAATAATGTATACAAAAAGGCTGGAACACTCCAGTCTTTTTCATTTGCTATAAGTTAATTTGATAGCTCACTAAGCTTTGATATCGGGATCGGCTTTGCCAAGTCTCTTTCACTTCTCTAAAAGTGCCTCTCATTGAGCGAAATTTTCGCATTCTAAATATTCGATTTGATCTGCATTAATAGAGAGGTCAAACTTAGGAGATATCTTAGTATTTGTATAAAAGTTATATCAATCCTTAATTTTCTTAATATCATCTAGTGCATCTTGCTTATTGAGTTTGAAAGCATAAGTTTGCAGACTACGTTGACTTAGGTCGATATTTTCTGGATGATCGTAATCTCCGGCTTCAGGACGAAGAAATAAAGCAACAATTGAATAGGAATCTGCTCCTTTTAGATATGAATACAATTGAGCTTGTTTGCGATAGGAAGGATCAACCCCTTCTTTCGCTCATATATCTTTTTTCTTTTCACCAGCTGTTTTTATTTCAAGAATCATATTTTTAGCAGGTAAATATCCATCTGGAACCCCACCAATAATAGGATCTGAAGCAAAAAAATCATAATTATAAGCTGCTGCTTCATAGTTTTCGATCACTGTATTTGGCATTTTGCTACGTAAATAGTCAAAAATACGAGGCTCAAGTACTACTCCGGCATGTACATATTTTTGTGTAAGTACTGGGAGTTTTAATCTCGTAATATGACAAAAAGCACTAAACTCATTTTTAAAAGCATCTTTGATTAAAATGTCAGCAATTGAGCTACCACCCATTTTTTTATATTTATCAAATTGCCCATTTGAATGTAGTTTTTCATATAAGGCATCACTTAGGATTAAAACTTGTCTATCATAATCGATAAAGTAGTCAGTTTTGTTAAAAAATTTTCTAGGCATATTTTAATTTTAGCATTAAGGCAAAAATAAAATAGTCATAAAGACTATTTATTATATAGAATAAGCTCTATTTTGTCACCCCTTGAAATAAGATTTATTTTGTCACCCC
>NZ_JBTKTG010000027.1:0-5158 GCF_054456995.1 Mycoplasma tracheobuteonis
TCCACTTTTATTATATCTTAATAAAAGTGTTGCACTGGAGATTACAATCGAGCAATTGTCAACCTATATAGGCTGACATTTTTTAAAGCGCTTTAGTTACTAAATATCAAGATGGTAAGTATTGTGGGTGAACCATATTAGTAATTAATAAGGCTAGAATACCAAGCAAGAAGATTGAAACAAGTAAGTCAATTCAAGTTGGTCTAATCTTTCTATATTTAGTACGTTTTGCATATGGATCATAACCACGTGTTTCCATTGAGTTAGATAAGTCTTCAGCACGTGCAAAACTTGAAACAAATAAAGGAATAATTAATGTTGCAAAGGCATTAATTTTTTCTTTTAGATTTCCGTGTTTGAAATCAACTCCACGAGATGATTGTGCTTTCATAATTCTATTAGCTTCATCTATTAAAGTAGGAATAAAACGAAGTGCTATAGAAATTATCATCGCAATTACGTGTGTAGGAATAAAAAGCAATTTAAGAGGGAATAAAATATCTTCAATTGATTTTGTAAGTAAGATAGGACGAGTTGTATTTGTAAGTAATGCTGTAATAAGAATCATGATATAGATTCTAAAGAATAAAGCTAAGGTACGGTTGATTGAGTCTAGAGAAACACCATATTGGATATGCATTTGCGTTTCTTTAAATTCATAGATATTTTTAGCGATATTAAATTCAGGAACAGGCATTTTCTCCATTGTTGAGCTTGTTCCTCAAACTCAAAATGTTTTTTGAGGATTATACATTTCAAATAATCAAGACTTGCCTAAAAAGTTATTTGAGTTATACATTGTTTGTAAATCTTTATACACAGTTTGATTAGTAATTGTATAAGTGTTAACAAAGAAAATAATAAATGAAATAAAGAATGGTAGTCACATTAATTTAAATAATGGACGAACTCTTTTGTTAGTTGTAATATACACAATAACTAATGGTAACAGTAGGATAAACATATCGATGAAATGTTGTACCATAAACACCATTACAATGTATAAGATAACAGTTAATAATTTAATTCTAGGATCAAGGTTGTATAAAAAACCTTTTCCAGGGATATAACGACCGAATACACTTTTCATTATTTCCCTCCTAGATATTCATTTAGGTAATGCACCAAGTCATCTTCAGATAAGATTTTAGGCACAGGAATACCTTTAGCTCTTAATTTATTAGCAAAAGCTAGTAAATGAGGTGGCTGTAAATTGTTTTCTTTAAGAAATTCAACATCATTAAGAATTTCATAAGGATCACCATCACGAACAATTTCACCTTGCTTGAAGAGAATAATTCTTTTAGCATACTTAAGAATATTATCTAAATCGTGAGTAACATTAATAATAGTTTTACCATTCTTATTTAAGTTGTTTAAGATTTCAAGTATTTCATTAACTCCAACAGGATCTAGTCCAGCAGTAGGCTCATCTACTACTAGGAAATCAGGTTGCATAGCTAATATACCAGCAATAGCAACACGACGTTTTTGCCCACCACTAAGTTCAAAAGGACTTCTTTCTAAGTATTCAGGACCTAAACCAACTAATTCTAAACAATCAGCTGCGATTTGATAAGCTTTTTCTTTAGCTACACCAAAAGCCATAGGCCCAAAAGCAATATCTTCTTGAATTGTTGATTTAAAAAGTTGATATTCAGCAAATTGGAATACTATTCCTACATGTTTACGGAGTTGTTTAGGATCTTTTCCAAAAAACTTATTTTTAGAGTTCTTAGTGAAGATGATATTGTCTTTAATATATTTAAGACGATGGATTTCCTTTCCTTCTTCACTTTCGTAAATGTAGTTAAGCTTATACAATCTAGTTTCAGTAATTAAAGCATGTTGGAATTGAATTTTGTTTTCATACATACCTGTTTTTTCAGCTATAAAATCTTCTTTAAACTTATCAACAGCTGCCTCAACTTTTTTATTAAGAGATTTTTTAAGGACTCTAATTCTAGCTTTAGCTGCTCTAAGATTTTTCTTAATTACTTTAGCTTCTTGTTTATAAGCTTTTTTATATTCGCTTCCTTTGTTAGGATACTTGACTAAAAGTTCTTTTTCTAGTTTGGTTAATAAATATTTCTTATTAATGGTTACATCATCATAGAAGTCTCATTCAATTTGTCCTGCACTAGGACTGAGTAATTGATTTAGGTGTTCTATAAATGTTGTTTTACCAGAACCTGTTGATCCTATTATTCCAATGTATTCACCATCAGTGATATTGCAAGAAACGTTTTTTAAAGCAGTAAATTCTCAAGGAGTTTTAGGACTAAAGGTATGAGATAGATTCGAGATTTTTATTTGCATAATTCACCTATTAACTCCTTTTCATTGTATGTTGGATCAATTCCGTTTAATCTTTCGCTAATGCGATAGATAAATGGCGATTCAATTTTGGCCACTTCAATTATTTCTTTATCTTTTAAGATATCTTTAGGAGATCCAGCTGCAACAAGCTCACCACCAGCAAACACTAAACACTTATCAGCAAGAATTGCTTCATCCATATCATGAGTGATAGAAATAAGTGTCTTAGATTTACTTTGTTGAATTTCTTTGATAATTTGAAGTACACTACTTTTTCCTTTAGGATCAAGCATAGAGGTAACTTCATCAAAAATAACAACATCAGGATTAAGTGCAAGTACAGAAGCAATAGCAACACGTTGCTTTTGCCCTCCTGATAAGTTTTCAGGTTCTCTTTCAAGGAAATCTTGCATATCTACTTTAGAAGAGTATTCTAAAATTAGTGGTTTCATTAAATCGTGGTCAACGCAACGATTTTCAAGCCCGAATGCAATATCATCTTCCACTGATGAACCAACAAATTGGTTATCAGGATTTTGGAAGATGATTCCGATTTTCTTTCTGATTTGTAGTAAGTTTTCTTTGCTGTATTCAATCCCATCGATGCTTAGTTTACCTTCTTGAGGTTTTAAAAGAGCAACTAAAACTTTTGATAGTGTACTTTTTCCTGAACCATTGTGACCTAAAATTGCTACATATTCACCTTTTTCAATTGTGAATGAAACATTTTTAAGTGCTGGTCTAACGTCATCTGGACGATATCTAAATGTAATATTTTCTGCTTTAATCATTATGATTAAATTTTAATAAAAAATATTATTTTTAATAATATTTTATTTAGGTAACCAAATTAAAAAAATCTCTAGATAAGAGACTTTTTGGCAATAGCTTCAGCCACAGGCTTATATTTAATTCTATGTATAGGTGTGGGTCCATGTTTTTCTAGGGCTTCTAAGTGCTTTTTAGTACCATAACCCTTGTTATTTGCAAAATCATATTCAGGATAAATATCGCTATATGCTAGTAACATTCGGTCACGAGTTACTTTTGCAAGAATGCTAGCAGCAGCAACTGAAATTGATTTGTCATCACCTTTTACAAGATTTATTTGTGGGATATTGGTTTGTATCTTTTCAAAATCTGTAATAACTAAATCAGGCTTTAGAGATAACTTGTTTAAAGCTATTTCCATTCCTGTGCGAGACTCTTGCTTAGGATTTGAAACATTTATTTGCTTCAAAGAACGAATTTCAATACTATAAGCAAGGGCTGAAGATATAATTTCATCATACAATTCTTCACGAACTTTTTCACTAAGTTTTTTAGAATCCTTGATTCTAGGGTTGCTATATCCGGCGGGAAAAACTACACAAGCAACAACTAATTCCCCTGCTAAACAGCCACATCCTACTTCATCTAGTCCTGCGATTAAGGGGTATTTAGTTCAATAATCTTTTTCAAAATCTAACATATACTAAATTATAGTCTATAATTAAAATATTGGAGGTTTAATGGGATCAATTGTAAAAGCACATTGCCCTCAATGTGATAAGACATTTACATATGTTTTTGGCCTTGTGCAAGATTTATTGCCATATCAAATGTTTATAAATTTATTTGCTAAAAAACAAGTGGATTTATTTAAAGAAGATATCTTTAAGAAAGTAATGTATGAAGAATTAGAAACAGATCTTGCTTTTATGCTTAAAGAAAAAGAAGAACAAGAAAAAATATTAGATGAGAACTTTAAAAATATTAATGCTTTCTTTTCACCAGAAGAAAAACAATTAATGAAAACAAATATAGTACTTAGTGGTAGTGTTGAATCTTATCCAGTCTTTAGATTAGATACAGAACCTACTCAAAGAGAAATTTACAATGTGCCACTTGTCAAGATTAAATTTATGAATGGACAAGCACCTTATGAACGTAAGTACAACAATTTTGTTTACTATGTGCAATTTGCTGCTGACCATTCAGTGTTAACATGTCCTGCTCATGGGAAACTATGTGCTGAATTTCAATCAGAAAATGAAGGATAGTAAGAGCATTTTTACTTATAGCACTTGGTTGTAGGAATAAAAGGTTTCATAAAATTGTTTAAATTTTAAAACAAAAATGCGAATTAAAGGATTATGAAACCTACAAAATGGTAGAATTAAGATATAAGAAAGGGAATATGAAAAGCAGAGTAATAAAATCTTTAAAAGAATCACAAACATATTTAATAGTTACATTAATTTGTTTAGTGATAACTCTTATTTTGTCATTAGTGATGTATTCACTAAATATATCAACAATGGTTAAATTAGGGCTTTCAACATCAAGTAATAGTACAAATAGTAGTAGTACCGAAACTGAAATTCCTACAAGCAACTTAATTACAACAGGAATTTTAGGAATATTTGCATTTGTAACATCAATTGTAATGATTGTTTTTGCAATTAAATTAGCTACAACATCATATAAAACACACAAGATATTTAACGAATTGTTATGAGAAACAACTACAAAAGTACAATTATCACAACCTGATTTAGTTAAATTAACAGCTCTATCAAATGAATTGAATCGTTTATTTATTTTTAATTTAATTGGAATTATTACAGGACCAGTTCTTTTAATAGTAAACGTATTCTTCACTAGAACAGCTATTAGACACTTAAATGAAGCTTCTAGTTTATTAGTAGATGGAGGTTTTGCTTCAGCTCCTAATCCAGGTAATAACGATATTAAAAACCTTACAAGATAGACGAATACAAAAAATAACACCTTTTAGTGTTATGCTCGATTGTAATCTCCAGTGCAACACTTTTATTAAGATATAATAAAAGTGGAG
>NZ_JBTKTG010000028.1:0-3825 GCF_054456995.1 Mycoplasma tracheobuteonis
AATATCTGACTTAGGCCAGATATTTTTGTGTTGCACTGGAGATTACACTCCAGAAATGTCAGCCTATATAGGTTGACAATTTTTATTTCAAATTAGTTGGTTTCAGCAATTGGAGTAGCTTTAACTAAAACACCTAAATTTTTAAATGGTTTAGGATTTGGTCCATAAAGGTTTTCAGCTAAGTTAGGGTAATCGATAAATGGATTTCTTCTGTGGTTTTTAGTTCATTCTGATGTTATATTATTTCTGTCAACATCAAATGGATCAACTGGATCTTTAGCAGTTCAATCTGTGTATGTTTTTAAGTAATGTTCTGTAAAAAATGGAGCATCTTCTGTAAACACTTCTCTTGATTCACTTGTTTCTCTAATTAATGAGTGTCCTTTTGAGCCATCTTCTGTTCCTGTTCTAAAGTTTCCATATGTTATACCGAAGTATAAATAAGCTCTTGCGATATCACCTTTAAATGCATCAATAGGTTCAAAAACTTTTTGTCCTATATTGTTAACACCTAATTTTGATCCATTTCTAGATGTATATTCAACTGAGCCTACAACATTATCATGTGGAAAATTGCTTCTTCTATTATTTACTTTAATATCTGTAGGTCAAACATGAATTGGGTCATTTCTCATGATATCAAATTTATTAAATCATGATTGTGGAACAATGTGTTCTCTATTCATTCCATCACCTTCATTACCACCATTATTTGTTTCGTATATTGCAAAATTGTATGGATCTTTTCCGTATGGATTTTCTGAGTAAATATCTAACATTGTTCCATCATTTTCATAGTATTTATCTCTAAATGCTTTTGTGTTGTTGTAAAAATTAGGTAGTGTTTTGTAATTTCCTGTTTCTGTTTTTCCTGCTTGTAGTTTATTTAGAGCTACTAATAATTCTTGACCTTTTAATCCATCTAGTGATGCATAATATTTATTTGAAGGATCATATGTATATTCATATGTTGTAGCTTTTGCACTAGGAACTATAACAGGTTCCGTAGATGGTTGTGCAATAGGTTGAGGATGAGATTCTATTTCACCAGTTGAAATGTTGTCAGCTTTTTCTAATTGAACTACTGATTTATATACTTTATCAGTATATTTATAAGATTTGTTATCACCTTTAATAGCAAATTTATATGTAAATGTTAATGTATTTGTTGAGCTATCAAATGTGTATGATAAGATTCCGTTAGGGTATGTTCCACCTGATTTTGGTGAGAATGTAGGTTTATCAGCATTAGCAAGTTGGAATTTTGAGCCATCTATATCTGATTTTAATTGTAAGTAGCTAATTCCATTTTTTCTTCTTGTTGCAATTTCATATGATTTGTATAGATAATTTACAGCTTCCTTACCTTTTAAAGCACTTATTACAGCATCATTTACAGCTCCTGGTATAACTTCATATATGTTATTTCCATTTTTAATTCCAAGTTCTACTAATTCAGGATCTTGTTCTTCACTAACTGGTTGTGGTGTCACTACTGGTGTTGGTTCAGGCGTAGATGGGTTTTTATCAGGATTATCACCTGTTCCTGTTGAAGGTTTTCCTCCATCGCTTGGTGTAGGATTTCCTGTTACAGGTTGTTCACCTGCCCCTGGTTTTGTTCCATCATCTGTTGGGGTTTTACCATCAACAGGTTTAGGTGATGGCTTTTCACTTCCCGGATTTTTTGGCGTACCTGTTGAAGGATTATTGTCCACCCCATCTGTAGAAGGGTTAGTTTCTCCACCACCTGTTACTGGATTTACTTGTGCTTCTGGTTCCTTGAATCCTGTGATTACAACTTCACCATTAGCTGTAATATCATTAAATTTAATAGATTTTAATGTATATGCAACTTTAACTGTATTTTGAATTGCTTCCACACTATTAACAACTGAGCTAAACATTTCAGCATTATAACCTGATAGTGTTACATTTGCAGTTGTTACTGCACTTGCTAACATATTAGCCTTGTCATTTACATCAGCAGTTACTTGTTGTTCCTTAATTAATTTAGCAATATTTTCTTTTTCTTTAGCTTCATCATCTTTTGGTTCAGTTTTATTACATGCTACAGCTACAGCTGGCAATGTAATAGCTGTTAATCCAACTAAAGAAAGCAAGATAGTTTTCATTTTTTTCATATTTTCTCCAATTTTCCTTTATATTAATTTAATTCTAATATAAATCACACTGTTATATTCAAAATAGTACTTATAATGTGGAAATCTTTTAGTTTTCCACAAATATGGCTTATTTTTCTGAAAAATAGGCAGAAAATTCCACAAATCAAGTTGCTACTTTCAAAAAATTATCAATGTTGTTGCTATAAATCCACTTTTTTGCACCATCAAAATAAAAAAATAAAAATATTTAAAAATATGCAACTTTCTACTATAATATATTCATATTTAAATGCTGTCAAGCACTAAAGCTTGACACCTAAGGAGGACAAATGGTTAAAATTAGATTAAAAAGAATGGGTGATAAATTTAGACCAGTTTACAAAATCGTTGCAGCTGACTCAAGAGCTCCACGTGATGGTAAATTTATCGAAGCTTTAGGACACTACAACCCTAAAACAAAGGAATTTGTTTTAGATAAAGAATTAACTTCAAAATGAATTAAACAAGGTGCTAAACCAACTGTTACAGTAGCTAACTTATTTAGAGCTCACAATTTAACTTTAGAACTTAAAAAATAATGAAAATTAATTTTCTTACATTATTTCCAAATTACTTTGAACCTTTTATAAACGAAAGTATAGTTAAAAGAGCTAAAGAAAAAGAATTAGTAGATTTTTCTGTAGTTGATTTTAGAGAGTTTAGTCAAGATAAACATCGTAAAGTAGATGATGAAATCTATGGTGGTGGACACGGGCTTCTACTTCAAGTAGAACCAATTGACTTAGCATTAGATTCATTACCTAACCGTGGTGGTTACAAGATTCTTGTATCACCTCAAGGAAAGACATTTACACAAGAGATAGCTCAAGAGTTATCACAATATGATCAAATTACTTTTATCTCAGGTAGATATGAAGGATTTGATGAACGTGTAGTTGAACTAGTTGATTTAGAATTATCAATTGGTGACTATGTTTTAACAGGTGGTGAATTACCTTCAATGGTAATGGCTGATAGTATTATTAGATTATTACCTGGCGTTATAAAAGAAGAATCACATATTTATGATTCATTTCAAGGTATTGGATTGTTAGATTATCCACAATATACTCGCCCTCGCGAATATAAAGGGATGAAAGTTCCTGAAGTACTATTTAGTGGAGATCATAAGAAAATTAAAGAATGAAAAGATCAGGCTCAATGGGCTAAAACCCTAAAGAATAGACCTGACATTATTGAAAGGATTAAAAATGAGAAATAATTTATTAGAGTTAGTTGAAAAATCACAATTACGTTCAGACTTACCTGAATTTAAAACAGGTGATAACGTTAGAGTTCACGTACGTATCCGTGAAGGCGAAAAAGAACGTATCCAAGTTTTCGAAGGTTTAGTAATCAGCAAAAAAGAATCAGGTACAAGAGAAGCTTTCACAGTTAGAAAAGACTCATACGGAGTTGGTGTTGAAAGAACATTCCCTCTACATTCACCTTTAATTGCTCACATCGAAGTAGTTCGTTCAAACAAGGTTCGTAGACAAAGATTATTCTACATGAGAGACCGTAAAGGTAAATCAGCACGTCTTAAAGAAATCAAGAAAAACAACAATTAATCAATTTGCCCATATAAAAAATAGCCTTAAGTTGGCTATTTACTAAAATGCAATTTCCATTGCAACACTAAAATATCTGGCTTTTATACCAG
>NZ_JBTKTG010000029.1:0-3194 GCF_054456995.1 Mycoplasma tracheobuteonis
TCACCTTGTACATCAGCTGTTCCTGCTACATCACAGTGAATAAAGTCAATATCTTTAGTAAACTCTTTTAAAAACATTGCTGCTTGAGAAGAATCAACACGTACTGTTTGTGATCATGAAGCTAAATCAGCAACTTTTGAGCCTTTGTTACCTTTGTTATAATCTTCGTGAAGAGGCATTCTTCATACTTTTTCTTGTGCGCTATTTGCTGCTTGAGCAAATAATTTGTATTTATCATCATTTGTAGATCAAATACCTGAATATGTATTACCTAAAGCAACTAAAATTGAACCTGTAAGTGTTGCAACATCAATAATTGTTGAAGGTTTAATTCTATCAGCTGCATAGAAGATTCCGTCAGCAAGTACTAAACGTCCTTCAGCATCTGTATCAACAACTTCAACTCATTTTCCACTCATAGATTGGTATACATTTTCTGGAAGTGAAGCATCAGCATTAATTCTGTTATCTGTAATACACATTATTGCTGAAGCATTAACTTTAGCTTTCATTTGTGCTAAAGCTTTAACTGAATAAGCAGCAATTACAGAACCTGACATATCATATTTCATACCTTCCATGTGGTAACCTTTAGTGTTTACACCACCTGTATCAAAAGTGATACCTTTACCAACGATAGCGATATGGTCTTTTTTGTTTGCTTTATTTCCTTTGTATGTAACGATAACTACTCTAGCTTCGTGTGTACTTCCTTTGTTAACAGAAAGAAGTAGTCCCATATTTAGTTCTTCAATTTCTTTTTTAGTTAAAACTTTAACTTCTAAGTTAGGAATACCACTAAAATCTGAAGCAATAGCAGCAGCTAGTTGTTCTGAATTTAAGAAGTTTTCAGGCATGATTTGTAAGTTTCTTGTATCATTTACTGCATTAGCAATAATTTCAAGTTTTTTGATTTCTTCACCATATTCTTCAACACTTCTGTTTAAGAATAATGAAATTGTGTTCTTGTTTTTTTCTTCTTTTTCTATAGTTTTCTTAAATAATTTTGCTGATCCAAAAGCTACTTTAGAATAAATTCCTCTTAAAACAGTATTGAAATCAGCTTTTCCTTCTAAAACAAAACTTTCTACATCAATATCATATGAATAATTAATTGCTTCAGGTAATCCTTTAAAGTAAGCAAGTAATTCATCTAAACTTTGGTGTTTAGCATCGAAATAAACATAAGCTTCGTTAGCTTGCAAATTATTTGTTATTCTTCCTTGCTTTTTAGCAACTCACTTAGGAAAATCTTGTCCTTCATAAGCAGCTTTAAGACTTAAGGCTGTACCTTTTTTGTCATAATTAATTTTTAACATTTTATTTCCTTTCTTCGAGATATTTATTAATTGTTAAGGAAGCACATTCACGATATGCTCTAATTAAACCACCGGCTCCAAGCTTAATTCCACCAAAGTACCGAACAACTACGACTAGTACATTATCAATCCCTTTTAGATTTATTAAATCATAAATAGGCTTACCAGCAGTGTTTTTAGGTTCACCATCATCGTTGAATCCTGCAGTTTCAACACCATTTTGTTTGATTAAATAGGCATGACAAACGTGCCGAGCTTTTTTGTGTTCTTTTTTAAGTTTTGCAATGATGTCTTTAACTTCATCTTTGGAATTTAGTGGTATTAAATAACCGATAAATGTTGATTTTTTAACAATTAATTCTTCTGTTATCATAATTTTATAAATTATATTCTAATTTATAAAATTAACACGATTTTAGATATATATTTCTAAAGTTTTTTATCGCTAGCATTAAGCAATAAAAGCATTTATATTATTAAAAGCAAAAATAGAAAAAATGGTTCATAAAAGCTTCTTAGAAATTAAAATTTGGATAAAAAAAGATAATGATTGTTAATTAATCATTATCTAAAATTTGCTTAATCTATTGTACATTTCAAGATTCTGTTTTTGTATCATAAGGAACTTTTAATGCATATTTTCAGGCAAATCCTAATGCAGGAGTAAGGAAGAACCCAACGATAAAAATTACTAAGTTAAGCAGTATTATAATTCCTAAATTTCCACCTTTATAAAATAGTGGTTGCTTGAAATTTAAGAAGTCGTAAACCACTAATGCAATTTGCTTATATGTACTTGGTTTTGGATCTTTGATTTCAAGTGCATTTAGCACTGGTTCCCCTAAGAAAAATAAGAAGAGTGCAAAAAATCAATAAGCCAACATCACAGTGCTAGAAAGTCAAATTGTAGTTCTTGTAATTTGAATATTTTTGCGATTTAAAATCACGAAAATAAAGCAAATTAAAGGATTAACAAAGTGGACAATTGTACTTGTGATAAATTTATCAGCTTTAAAATCTTTTAAACTTACAGGGAAGATTAAAGTTCAGAAAACAATAAATGTTATTGTGATATAGGTGTTAACCAAAAATAATCCTCTTTGTGCGATTCAATTTTTAGGATAAATTGCAAAAAGAATTAGCCCTATACCTATTGATAAATTACTTATTCAAGTAAATGTACCTGTTATAGCTCAAAAACTAGGTAAGACAGCAGGAGCTAATTTATTTTCTACAAGTTTACTTTTTTCCTCGCTGTTTAATTTGTCAAGTGCATTAATAATTTCGTTAGATGTAATGCTTCATCTCCATAAAGTAGAAATAAAAATTAAAATTAAGATTGCAATCCCAGCAAATAAAGTAGTTTTTCTTAACTTACTTCATTGGTGGAATGTTGATTTTTTTATTTTAGTTGTTGTTTGCATTGCAAAATTATATATAAATTTAGTTAAAATATAATTGTGTTGAAACAAATAATAGAAGGTTATGTCAAGATTACAAGTTTTAACTCTAAAAATATATAAAAGAAATATTTAATTTTTATCAATAAAATAAAGAAAGATAATTTAGGTTAGTATGATAATTACATTAATATACATTTTAAATTTTGTATTCAAGTCCAAAACAATGATGATGGTGATACAAAAGTCAGACATAAATATTGATTATTACATCTCAAATAAAATTAAGATTCAAGATTTCTATTTTCAAGACATTTTAGCTCTATGAAATAAATTTAAAAAGACATTACTATACTTATTATGCTATAGTATAGTGCTATTCATACCAAGTATGATTACAGCAATAACTCTTTTAACGATATAAAAATTAAAAAGATGACATTCCACTAAAGTTAAAGTGGAGCTGTCATCTTTT
>NZ_JBTKTG010000030.1:0-3099 GCF_054456995.1 Mycoplasma tracheobuteonis
TATAATATATCTACAAAAGACCGAAGTGATTACACAAAAATTGGTCTATTACCTACAAATTATGTTTTTTACTATGTGCAAGTAGTTTTGAAATAAATTTCTTATCATGCTGAGTCATGATAGTTACGATCATATCATTATCAAGAAAAGCTCTATCTCTTAATATTGCATAATACACAAAAAGATAATTAATAGTATTTAGATAAGAGTTATTTAAAAACATTACTAAAAAGCCTAATATAATGCAAGTTATAGCTATTGATATTTCAAAAGCCCCTTGATCAACGGGATAGTCATTAATTGCATGAGTAACTATTGGAGATGAAAATCTATTTACACAAATGATAATTGCTCCAAAAATAAATGTTATTCATATTCAATGAAGTATCCCTTTCATTACATACATAAGATTAGTAGTTATTCTAATTTTTCTTTCTAATTTGTTTTGATATTTATTCAAAAAATCATTAAAAAGTATTTTATTTAAGTTATTTAGGGACTTAAATGAAAATTCATTATATTTTTTAAGTCATTTTATAGGCTGATTATCAGGTATTTGACTAACATGCTTTTTATTAATTAAACGAGTTTTAGATACTTCTATCGGCTGATTTTTAATGATGTTTTCTTTATTATTGAAGCAAAATTTTAATTTTATATTTTCGGTTATATGCTTATTGATGAAAAAATCAAAGAAATTATTTTCAAAGCGAATATTCATTGAGTCACTATTTATACGTTTTTCATTTATGTGCTTGTATAAAAATCATATACCCAGCACTCAAAAAGTAATTGATATAGGATTAAAGATAAAAAGCAAAATGTATAGAGGGTTTATTTGATATAGTCAATAGACACCAATTAGGCTGAGAGAAATACAAGAACCAAATGCATTAGAAAATGCTTTTTTAGCTCGCACCTTGTATGAATTTATGCTATTTAGATTTGATTTATTAGAAGTTTTAAATTCCATTATTTTCCTTCATAGGGCATAAAAAATAGCATATTATAAATAAATACAATATGCTATTAATTAGTTTATAAAATGATATTTTATTTATTATTTAAAGCAAGTTGTGTTAATGTTTTAACCATTACACCTGTTGGACGTGAAGCGATATCAGCTGTTCCAGCAACATCTAAGTGAATGTATTCAACGTCTTCTGTAAATTCTTTTAAGAACATAGCAGCTGATGATGAACCACCACCAATTCCACTTAAGTCTGTGTTTTTTAAGTCAGCAACAACTGAATTTCTGATTTCTTTAGCAAAAGCTTCATCAAGAGGCATTCTTCATACTAATTCGTTTGATTCTTTCGCAGCTAAAGAAAGTTCTTCTCAAGCTTTTTCGCTTGTTGCTCAAACTCCTGTGTATGTTTGCCCTAAAGCAACTAAGATAGCTCCAGTTAATGTAGCGACATCAACTAATCTTGTGGCTCCTAATTTTCTAACACCATATGTTAAACCATCAGCCATTACTAAACGACCTTCAGCATCTGTGTTGTTGATTTCAACAGTTTTACCATTCATACTTGTTCAAACTGAATCTGGTAATGAAGCATCCCCGTTTACACGGTTGTCTGTAATACACATGATAGCTGCAACATTTGCTTTAGGTTTTAATTGTGCAATAGCTTTTAAAGCTGAAGCAACGAATACTGATCCAGACATATCGTATTTCATTCCTAGCATGTTACGTCCTGTTTTAATGTTGTATCCACCTGAATCGAATGTAATTCCTTTTCCAACATAAACAGTTTTTTCTTTAGAATCTGGGTTTCCGTTGTATTCAATAACAACTACACGTGGTTCATACATACTTCCACGGTTAACTGAAAGAAGTAATCCCATTTTGTTTTCTTCAATAGCTTTTTTATCAAGCACTGTAACTTTTAAGTTATCGTATTTTGCTAAATCAGCAACAACTTGATCAGCTAATCATTCTGAATTACAGATGTTTGGAGGTGTAACTTGTAAGTTACGAGCAAAGTTAATAGCTTCTGATAGAACAACAGCTTTATCTAATTCTTCCTTGTATTCTGCTTCATTTGCTTCTGAATATAATGAAACTGCGAATTTTTCATCTTTTTTGCTTGTTTTAGCTGAATAAATATCAGCATTTACATAATTGTAAGCTTCTACAAATGCTTTTACAACTAGCGCAAGGCTTAATTCACCTTTTACAAAGCTTGCTAAATCAATTTGGTATTCTCTAGCTTGTGAAGCAAAGAATCCTTTAGCAAAGTTGTATAAAGCTGTATATTTGAATTTATCAGCTTCCCCTAAATAAACTAAAGCTTCGTTTTTATCAAAGTAATCTGTAACAACATTGTTTTTTTCAACAAGTGTTTTATCATATGAATCACCCTTGAAAACAGCTTTTAATAACATTGAATTATTTCTTGTTTTATCAACATTTTTAATAAACATAATTTCTCCCTTTTTAAATTTAATAATTGTCTATATTTTACCTTTTTTAGTAGGTTATGATTAATTTAATTGTTTCTTTTTGTTCAAGTATTTTTTCAAGTATCTTTCGTGAATAATTAAGAAAATTTGAATAATGTTAATTAAGAAGAAAAATACTTGAGCAGCAACACCTATAATGTTAGCTGCATTTGGATCTGTATTTGTTTGAATGGATCATCAAATCATTCAGCAAGTACATAAACATTGGCTAATTGAAAACATTGGAAGTGATAGGTTTCTAACATCTCTAGTTTTAAATGTTTCAATAATTTGAGGCATAACAGCTATAGCAATAAGTACTGGGGCTAGGAATGAAAAGATGGCACTAAAAATCTCTGATTGCGTTCTAGTTATATTGAATACAATTACAACAATTAGATAGAATAAAATTCACATTGCCATATTAAGACTTAATTGTCATCAGTGATTTAGTCTTAATTTTCCTAATTTAACAGTTTTTTCACTATAAGCAAAGTAAATACTCATTAACATAATGTTAGCTGCATATACTGTAGCACCTGAAATTAAAATTGCTATATATTCTAAGTCATTTCATCCTAGAATTGAATAACATAATGAACCTAATTCAGATACCATAATACTGTAAACTGAAAACCCATCAACTTTTTT
>NZ_JBTKTG010000031.1:0-3063 GCF_054456995.1 Mycoplasma tracheobuteonis
GATTTAGGAATATTTAATATTCTTGTATAATTTTTTAAATAAAAGTTATACAAGTTACTTATCTTTTCCAAATTTACACAAAATTATTTACAGTATCCTTTTAGTTTGTTTTACTTATATACCTATATGATAGGTCTTTTTGCTAATCTAGTTCTAATTAATAGTTAGAGTTTCATAATTTTTTAGTATAGTTTTGTGGTTTTAGAAATACCTAAATCCTTTATTGAATTATTCTTTATGAAATGATTTATAGTGAATTTATTATCCTGAATATGTATTCAAAGAAAATAGATTTGTGTAGTAAATCATTTTGTGAGGTATTAAATGTCCTGCTAATACTTTTAGAATCAATGATCGTATCTTGTTTAGTATGTTTTAAGCATCTTAAATTCTTTTTTGTATAATTTATATATAGAAAAATTGAATTGAGATAATGAGTATCAAAAATTTTCTTAATTCACACTATGCGACTAAAAAATATTTTTCATATGTATATAGACATTAATGATTAATTATTCACCTTCGAGTTCTTATATTACAACAAATTATTCAGGTAATTTAGAAAGTCAAAATTGTAGATATATAAGCTTTATACCTCTCTCATATAGAGATATTAAGAAAAAAAGCTGCTCACAATAAGTAAGAAATGATATAAAAAATAAAGCAAAAAGCTTTATAATTAAATTTATGAGTAAGACACAAGAATATAATGCTAATAGTATACAACAACTAAAAGGGTTAGAAGCTGTAAGAAAAAGACCAGGAATGTACATCGGGGGAACTGATGTACATGGTTTACATCACCTTGTTTGAGAAATTGTTGATAATGCAATTGATGAAGCATTAGCAGGATATGCAAACAATATAGATGTTATCCTACACGAAGATGATTCAGTTGAAGTTATTGATAATGGACGTGGAATTCCTGTTGATAAAATGAAGGGACAAAACCGTACAGCTGTCGAATTAATTTTTACTGAACTTCATGCTGGTGGTAAGTTTAATTCAGGAGCTTATAAAACTTCTGGTGGGCTTCACGGTGTTGGTTCTTCTGTTGTTAATGCTTTATCAACTAAATTAATAGCCACTGTTGCTAGAGATAAAAAAGTTTATGAAACTGTATTTCAACAAGATACCATATTAGTTCACACTCACGAAATCGGAGTAAGTAAAAGTAATTGAACTTCTATTCGCTTCTGACCCGATTATGCGTTCTTCAAGCGTGCTAAATTAAGTTTTGATAAGATTTCTGAAAGATTAAAGGAAAGTTCTTTCTTAATTTCAAACTTAAAAATCACACTTGATGATCGGAAAAATAATAAAAAAGAAGTTTATGAATATTCAAAAGGACTTGAATCATTCTTAAACTTCATAAATGATTCTAAAATTAGTATTACGCCACCTGTTTCTTATAAGGATAGTAAAAAAGACATTGAAGTGGATTTTGCTTTCCAATGAACTGATTCATATAATGAAATTATTTTAAGTTTTGTTAATAATGTTAAAACACGTGATGGTGGAACTCACGAAATGGGGCTTAAGTCTGCTTTTACTAAGACATTTAATGAGTTTGCGATTCGTGAAGGAATTATTAAAAATGGTAAATTGTTTGATGGGGATGATATTAGAGAAGGACTTTCTTGTGTTATCTCACTTAAGATTCCTGAAAATTTACTTGAATTTGTAGGACAAACAAAAGATAAATTAGGAACTCCTGAAGCGAAAAATGTTGTAGAAGAAGTCGTTTCTAAATATTTAGAAATTTGAATAAATGAAAATAAAACTTTAGCTAAAGATGTTTTAGATAAAGTTAAAAGAGCTTATGAACTAAGAATGGAAGAACGTAAGCTACGTGAAGAAAGCAGAAAAACTAAAAAGATCGCTAGTGAAAAATTAATCTTAAGCGATAAGTTAACTCCTGCAACTTCTAAAAATTCAGATGAAAAAGAATTATTCTTAGTCGAAGGGGATTCTGCTGGTGGAAGTGCCAAAAGTGGTCGCGATAGAAAATTCCAAGCAATTTTACCTTTAAGAGGAAAGGTAATTAACTCTGAAAAGAAAAAGATAAGCGAAGTGTTAAAGAATATAGAAATTAGCACCATCATTAATACAATAGGTGCTGGCTTTGGAAAAGACTTTGATTTAGAAAAAGCACAATATAATAAAATTATTATTATGACTGACGCTGACACGGACGGAGCACATATTCAAGTTTTACTATTGACTTTCTTCTATCGTTTCATGAAACAATTAATTGAAAAAGGTCGCGTTTATATTGCACTTCCCCCTTTATATAAGGTTAGTGGTAAAACATCTAAGAAAATTCAATATGCTTGAGATGAAGAACAATTGAAAGATATCTTAGAAACTATTAAAGAACCATATGAATTACAAAGATATAAAGGTCTTGGGGAAATGAATGCTGATCAATTATGAGAAACTACAATGGATCCTAAAACAAGAACTTTAATTCAAGCAACTATAGAAGATGCTTCACTTGCAGAAAGAAGAGTTAGTGTGCTAATGGGAGAAAATGCTGAGTTCAGAAAAGACTGAATTGATAATAATGTAGATTTTTCAAATGAAGATGATTTTTTCGAACAAGTTTTATAAAAAATATTTTTTTGTTATAATAAAAGCAATTTAATTTATAATAATCTCGATAATCGATTTTAATTAGCTAACTAAAGAAAGGATTATTTATGTCAAGAAGAGATGTTCTAACAGGAAAAGGACCTCAATCAGGAAACAAACGTTCTCATGCCTTAAATGCAACAAAGAGAAAATTTAATCCTAACTTACAAAAAGTAAGAGTAATGATTGATGGTCAAAAAATGACACTTAAAGTTAGTGCGAAAACACTAAAGACTTTAAAAAATAAAGGAATGATATAGTATATAAATCATTCGTTCGAACGATAATAAAAAAATACCAAAAAAGGTATTTTTTTATTTTGTCTTTTAAAAATCTGTTATATAATAATATCGCTTGTTAAGTAAACAAGACAAAAAGTTCTTTGAAAACTAGATATATACAATGTACATGACAGTCAATTTTTTCGAG
>NZ_JBTKTG010000032.1:0-2941 GCF_054456995.1 Mycoplasma tracheobuteonis
GAATACATTAATTTTTTAAACGAAAGGTATTGTCCTGAATATCTTTATTAGTTCGATTTTCCACAAAATATTAGAAATTTGTGAAAACAAATGGGAAATTTCCATATTTACTTGCTGATTTTAATCTGTTTATAAACTAGAATAATATAATAACAATAGGGTATAATCCCAGTGAAAGGTAAAATATGAAAAAATTTAGATTACTATTATCTTCGTTAGCTGGAGCTTCTATTCTTGCAATGCCTATAGTAGCGATTGCTTGCAATGATAAAGACAGCAATAAAGAAACAGCTAAATTAGAAAAAGAAATTAGTCAACTTAAAAGTGATTTAGCTAATAAGGATACACAACTCCAAGAAGCTAATAAAAAAGCAACAGATTTACTTTCAAAACGTGGCATGACACAAGAAATTACTTCTGATTTATGAAATTCATTTTCATCAGAAAAATATGTAACAGGTATTCAAACTTATAGACTTGCTAAAATAGCATTTGATGCAATGATAGCACAGCCCAATGTTCAATTAGATAAGGTTAATATTTCTGGTGACACAATTACGGTTGGTGCAACAGATGCAGAAAAATTTATTCCTGTTGTATGGATGGATTTGGATGATACTGTTTTAAATAATTTCTTATATCAAAATTGGTCAGTCGTAACAAGCCAAACAGAATTTAACAGTCAAGATTGAACAAATTATGTAAATACAGCCACAGCGAAGGAAATTGCAGGAGCTATTAATTTTATTAAATATGTTTGATCAAAAGGTGGAGTTGTAATGTTCAACTCTAACAGAAAACAAGTAGCTGAAATGAAAGGTACTGTGGATAATTTAGTTAAACTAGGCTTAGATGCTAAATATATGCCTGATTGAATTTGGTTTATGGCTGGTTCTGAAAAGCCAACAGAAACTTTACAATACAATTTCCAAAATAGAAATGTAAAAGTTAACAAAGAAGAAAGAATGAAATATGTCAATGATAATAAACTTACAATTGGAGGAAATTTAGTTCAATTTAAGTCTGTTGTAAGAATCGGAGATGATATTTCTGATTTCAACGATAATTTTACAAAAGGAAAAATTAATAATAAATTTATTAACGCAAATCAAGTTATTGAAGCATTGAAATCAACAGAAACAAATTATGGTAAGCTATTTGTCAACACTGATGTCAATGTGAAAGGTGTCTACTACAATCCTTCAACTTCTAAATGAGAACAAGAACCACAAGCAGAAAGTTATGTATTAGTTTCAGGAAATGAAAGTTATGGTACATGAGTAAGACATTTAATGGATGGCGGATATTCAATTGATTATGATAAAGCAATAAAATTATTATCAACATGACAATATACACCAACAGCTGCAACAAATCAAACAAATGTTGAAAATCAAAAATAATATACATTAATTATCAGGAATTATAACCCTACTATTATTTATTTAACACTCCTTACAGAATTAATCATAGCACTCCAATAGGGGTGGCTCGATTGTAATCTGCAGTGCAACACTTTTATTAAGATATAATAAAAGTGGAGCACTGTTTTTTTGTGCTCCACCTAAAACCCCTTCGAAAGGAATTCTTATAAATTATACAAGAATCACACTTAAAGTTAGATATGTAATTGATACAAATTAAAAATATGACTTTCCACTAAAGCTCTAATTTCAGTTGTAAAAACAATGTTTTTTAATTTTAAATGTTTTTTGTAAAAAAGGCAATAGAAAAGCTATCTCACCCATAAAAATTTGATGAGATTATTTTAGAAAACTACCAATTTTTAACAATGTGTTGAATAAAATTCGTACGCACTCATCCGTACAGTGTATAGACTGTTCGGCACTTTATATTCTCTTTTTGAACTATTTATAACGTGACAAATATTCATAATACTTTGATCATTAATTCAAGAATAATATTTGCCTTTTGGAATAAATTTTCTTAATTCCTTGTGTCAACATTCAATTCCACCTTTTTGGTGTGAAGAATAAGGATCACAAGTATAAATTTCTTTTATTTCTGGGATGGTGTGTAATAATGTGTTTTCGGAGCCATTATCTATTGTTAATGTCTTAATTGAAAGTCCATAAAGTTTAATGATTTTTTGAACTGTTCTAGCTACTGATAGAGAATCTCTTCTTGAAAGCATTGCATATCCTAATCTGGATTTTCTCTCATAAACAGTCACTAAAATATATTTGCTAGACTTATTAAATACTACCGTGTCCATCTCATAGTGTCCAAAATCTTCACGGTTATTTACGCTTTCATCTCTGTTATGAATTGAAGTTGCACCCTGAATTTTTGGCTTTGTATATTTTCTTTTCTTCTTCTTTTGAGATTTATCAAATGTCGAATTACTCATACCTCTTTTTCCTACAAACATACTGTAATCAATATCTAATTTTGTATCTATTGCATTATAAAATGTCTGTAGTGTAGGCACAAAAACATTATTATCTTTATTTTTATCAATATATTCATCTAATAATCGAGCCACAGATATCTTTCTGGTGTATTTGATATTTTCGCCAAGATCAAGGTTCGGATTTTCTCTTCTCAATTTCTTGTATTTCTTTCTCAAATTACTTCATTCGATTAAGAAATCCTGTATAGGTCTTAATCTTTCACAACTGTTCATTACGCTTGTTTGATAAATATTTTGTGCTAATGCAATTCTTGTATCTACTCATTTCTCTAGCGATAAATAAGTCACAGACATCATCTTTGTATTACAATTCTTGCATTTTTGTGTTGTCGAATATTTGTATTCTTCTGATGCATTTTCAATATTGTTTTTGATTGTCTTAATATTTTTATTCATCACTTTAGATATCTCGATTAAGCTGTTGTATTTTTGCAAGTTATCAAATAAGCTAGATAAGTCACTTAGTTGGAAATAATTAGTGTTTTGTTTTCTAGCTTTGTTCAATTC
>NZ_JBTKTG010000033.1:0-1550 GCF_054456995.1 Mycoplasma tracheobuteonis
TCGAAAAAATTGACTGTCATGTACATTGTATATATCTAGTTTTCAAAGAACTTTTGCTTCGTTTACTTGTTGTAATAAGCGATAATATTATAACACCAATTTATTTTTTCATCAATAAATTTTTAAATTATTTTATTGACTGTAAAAACTCTTTTGTCTGGTGAAAATATTGATTAAATAATAACACTTAATAATGATTTACCTAATAAAAAAGATAAAAAAATAGTAAGAATTGTTTGTCCTACTATTTTGATGTTTATTTTTGTGATTTAAAACCACTAATAACAAATCTAAGTTTGCTTGAAGCTAGATTTTTTTTCAAATCTTTTATCTTATATGTAACTTCAACAGCATTTTCAAGGTTTAATGCAGGTGACACACTTACAATATTAACTTCAAACTCTTCTTTATTATATCCTGATACTTCGATATTTTCTTTAGTAACAGCTGATGCTAATATATCAGCTTTATTACCTTTATAATCAAATTTTAATTGTTTGTTTACATTGATGATGCTTGAAGCATCAACTGTATTTTGATTTTCTTCTTTTTTGCTACATGCAACAACTGATATTAAAGGAAGTGCTATAGCACCTGAAATCATTAAAGATTTAAATATTAATCTATTTTTTTTCATACAAAAATATTACATTATTTATTTGAAAAAAATTTAATATTTACTGAAAAAAATAAATGTGGAAATTCTTTGTTTCATATTTCATCTTTTTTTAGGTTTTATATAAATCTTATTTAATTACAATGTATAATAACATAACAATACGAAGAAAAGCTAAAGGCTTTTTTTATATCAAATCGGAGGAACATTATATGAAAAACACACATTTAATTATTTTAATCAATGGAAAAAGAAGAAGTGGAAAAGGACTACTTAGTACAGAACTTTCTAATAAACTAAAAGAACAATTTAATGATAATATCCATATTCTATCATTTGCACAACCTATTAAACAAATTACTCAACCAATTTTAGATGAAATTAACTGAGATGGTATAGATAAAGAAATCGTTAGACCATTATGAATAGCAATGGGTGAAGTAGGAAGAAAAATCGACTCAAATGTTTGATGCGCTAAAGTCTTTGATAAGATCAGAGAAACAATGGAAAAATCTTCAAATGAAAACATTAATAGTTTATTTATTATTGATGATTTAAGATTCCCTAATGAGTTAGATTACTTTAAAGGCAACAAGGCTTCACTTGAAAAAAATGTTAAAGCAGGTGATGAAGTTAAAGTATTAGCTATAAGAATTGAAAAATTTATGGATGCTACAAAATTTGTTCCAGGTGTTGATGATAACTCAACTGAAACAAGTTTTGATAAATTAGTTAATATTTGTTTTGACGAGATTGTTCCTCAAAATACTTTAATCGATTTAGAATGATATCCAAAATTCGATAATGTTAAGGTTATTGCTGATGTTATCATCCGTAACCATATTAATAAATAGTCTTTATGACTATTTTATTTTTGCCTTTGTAAAATAAGCTCTATTTTGTCACCCCTAGAGTAGATAGAATAGAGTAAAAT
>NZ_JBTKTG010000034.1:0-635 GCF_054456995.1 Mycoplasma tracheobuteonis
GAGTTATATTTCACCAATTACCTTTTCCACTATACATACCAGAATCATGTGTTCCAGGTAGTGAAAGTTGAAATAAAGTTTTTTCGTCATTTACATCTTTCATTCATTCATTGAATTTATATGGTGCAACTTGTTGACTAAAATCATTGTATTCATAGAAATATGATTTTGACATATTTTTTCAAACTTCAGTATTTTCTACACTTACACCATTATCGTTTACATCATCATTAGCCGACAATAAAACAATCGGAGCTAATGCTGTTGCAATAATAGTAGTTGGAATCAAGCTTCTTTTGATTATTTTCTTCATTCAGCACACTCCTTAATAGTTTTATTCATATTTATTTTTTTATACTAACTTACTAATATAACTATTTTAATATAAGTATGATATTTTTCTATATCTATCTATATTCCTAATTTATCTATAACATAGGGCTAAAAACAAAATAAAGATAAATTTTCAGCTATTTTTGACTAAATAACTGACTTTTTCTTATTTTTAGTCAAAGATGTAATAATTCTATATCAGCTTATACAGCGTAAAATTTCTTTTTTATGTTTGCTTTTTCTATGTAATTTTTAACTCAAAAATACTAATATCTCTATATCACAGTGATATTAGTATTTTA